>JBBPIG010000002.1:300000-386787 GCA_038040445.1 Acidobacteriota bacterium
ACGCCCCGTCCGGCCGTTTGCTTCATGCGCACGCGGCTGTACCAATAGATCAACGCAAAGTAGGGCACTCCGTGAATCACAACGTTCGTGACGGTAAAAGCATAGTCCGAGTTGTAACCGACTATTCCAACATACCAACAGACCGCTGTCGTCACCACGACGATGTCCTTGCCGGGATTCCCTTCCCGTTTCACGAGCCAACCATACAAAGACTTGAACGTGTAGAGACCAAGCGCGAGCCAGTAGATCGGCGCGGCGATTCGCTCGATCATCGAAGGCATCGTCGCGAAGTCGTTAGTCAGAAACCACCAGAACCTCCGCGGCAGATGGGTGTGCCAGTAGATCAGCGGATACAGCGTCGCCGCGTAGATCGCAACCGTGTCGATCCATTTTCCAATAGCATCGCGCTCGCCGGCACGCGCTCGATAAAGCGCAACCCAACCGTACTGCTGCCGGATGAAATGAAAGACCGCCAGGTAAGCGAGAGCTCGCCAGAAGACAAGTTCACCTTCAGAGTACAGCGCCACTCCGATTGCAAGACCGAGCACGGGTACGAGCGAATACAACCACGGCCTCCGCCTGAGTTCATCTGTGTCGAGATAGACTCGAAAGCTGGTCGACCAAACGTGCGCGACATCGATCAACAATACCGCAGGCACCCATGCCCAGTCAGGCGCGTCGCCGTTGAGCACTCCCGCGCGCGCGCCGATCCACAGAGCGAGGAGAGACACCACCGCGCTGCCGAGAAAGACGGTTAGGTCTGTGCGCGCGGAGAACAACCACGGGAAGTGACGCGCCGCCGCGGAAACGCGGACACTCGGTGAATCAACGGCGTTGTTGGTTGCGATTGAGCTCATTGATGTACCTTAGACTGTCCAGTCTGAGGACTCCCAGAACCGCCGGGATAAGAGAACGAATAGTTGCGCGTCAGCGGACCCATCAACTCGGACGCTTGCCGAATGCCGCAGACTAGACAGTCTACGGTACAACTTCAGCCAGCACTTCTTCAGCAGTGCGAATGCCATGATAAAGCGCTTCCTCAAACAACGCCACTCCGCTCAGGTCCGTATGCGCGAAGTGAATTCCACGATACGGCTTCGAAGCGGCTCGCCGAGCTTCGCTCCACACGAAGCCAGGTCTCGGTCTTATCATCGCGTGCCCCCACCGCATCACATCCAGTCGCTCGGTCAATGAGCGAATCTCAGGGTGAGCGCGAGACAAATCAGTCAGCGCGATGTCCGCCCATTCATCCCGACCTGCGGCGAGCAGCTTTGATCGTGCCGCTCGTGGATCAGAATCGCAAAGCGGATAGTAGTAAGTAAACACCGTAGGGCCGCGATCCAGCCCGCGCTGATGCGTCGCTACAACGTAGCCGAGCGATGGACTCTCGTAAAGCACGTTGTCCCACGCCAGCGGGAAGCCGCGATCCTTCGGCCTGTCTTTCAAAAACAGATTCGCCACCATCCACGCGCCGTATTGAAACTCCGCGACATGAGCCGGTGGATTCTCTCGATAGGGCCGAATAACGTAGCTGCTCAAAAAGTGCGGCGCAGCGAAGATCACTTGATCGGCGTGAAACCCGGTGGCGTTCCGCCCTTCATGATCAACAGCAATCAAATCCACGCCGCTTCGCCCGTTCGGATCAGTCGGAATGATCTCTGCCCCCGCGAGCCCCAGTCTGACTTTCGATTTCACCTTGCCGTAAAGGTGAGACACCAGCCGGCCGTTTCCCTCCGGCCAGGTCATCAAGGGTCGCGCTTCGGCGCCGGGCTTGGTCACGCGCGAACAAAAGTAAAAGAGTCCCGCCCACGCGCTCGTTTGATCGATCGTCAATCCATAATCATCACGGCAGCCATAGTCAATCACCCAACGAAGTCGCGCTGAATGCCATCCACGGCGGTCGAGCCATTCGGACATCGTGAACTTGTCGAGCGCAGTGATTTCGGCGTCGTCAGTTCCGGTCGCAACAGGAATCGCAAACGCGCGCCGGCCTCGCGCGTCACGCCACCCGACCAATCGACTGACCTCGGCGTTGAAGGCCTCGAACTGCGCGAGGTCTTCCGCGCTCGCTCCCGCATGGAGGTAGAGACCTTCATACCAGCGGCCTCGATAGTGGACTCGCTCTTCGGGATCACGACATAGGAACTGCTCGGCAACGATAGGCTCGCCATCATTGTCACGGCCTTCCAGAATGCGCATCTCATCGAGCAGCGCGACCAGCGCGGTGTTCTCTTTCATTGGAGCCGGGAGATAATGCGCGCCCCAGGGATAAGCGATGAGCGGCGACGCTCCGCTGCGAGAGGTTCCTCCCGGCGCCTTCTCAAGCTCAATCAAAACAAAATCTTCGAAGCCGGCTTTAAGCAACTTCCACGCGGCCGAAAGCCCCGCGATGCCGCCTCCGACGATGACCAGGCGCGTGCGCTCCCATTGATCGCGCGAAGGCGTGATGCTGAGGCCGTCGCGAATGCGATGACCGATCACGTCGGACGCGCCGACGATTTCTCCCGGCGGCAATGGCGGCGCTTCATGCGAGCGACAAGCTGCGAGCGCGGCCGGCACACCCAAAAACGCCGCAAGCACCTCGCGTCTTGTGAAGCTATGGCCGCTTGATGAACCAGCACGCATCGAGTTGAAACAGTCCAAGGATTGTGAGAGTCAACCTAACTTTGCAAAAGGAGCGGGGCAAGCCACTCATGCAAAGCGGTGCGCTTCAGATTCTCGAAAATACCCCCAACTTCAGTTGGGGGAATTTCAAAACCCTGACGCGCACCTATCCCACCTGTGATCTTTGCACCACGCCGATAGCCTTGATTTGGTTCGTAGCGCTCTCACTTTAACGAGGGCCTGCGAAGAATCGAAACAACCTCTTTTCCCCCAACCAGCGTGTCGCCCACGGTGACACCGACGAACACGAATCCCTCGGCGCCGGCCTCGTTCAGTTCTTTTTGCATAGTCGAAGTTTTCTTCGTCGCAAGAAGCTTGTATTCCCACTGCCCCGGTTTAGCTTCTAAGTCACGTTCGAGGATTACGACGACTTCCTTGCCGCCAAACGTGGACGAGTAAACAGACTGGCCTTTGAACTCGAAACCGGCGTTGCCAGCCTGTTGTAATTCTTTCTGCATTGTAGAAGTCTTGCTGGTCGCAAGCAGCTTGTAGTCGTAGCGCTTCTTTGGCGCGGACGGGTCTCGCGACATGATGACTACGACTTCCGAACCGCCGAAGGACGTCTCGCCGCCCATTGTGCCTTCGAAGTGGAATCCCGTGTCGGCCGCCTCGTTCATCTCCTTCTGCATCGTCGATGTCTTGTTGGTCGCGAGAAGGCGAAACTCGCGCTGGTCCAACGGGCGGGCAGATGGCTGAGCATCTGCCGCTGCGGTTGGACTAGTCGAGACGAGTCCTGTTGTCGCTATGACATCAGGGCGCTCTCGCTCACCGCGTTTGCTGCTCGATGCGCCCGCCTGCCCAGAGGCAACTCCGGTCAAACACAAAACAACCATACAGATTCGTATTAACATCATCTCCTCCTTGATTTCCTTAGACGCCAGGTCTCAACCCGGGGGCTTCGTTGTAACGCTCGTAGTTCTGTTCCGAATCGAATCCGGAACCAGCCAGGACACTCTTGCTTCCCTGTTGTAGATACGAACGACAAGTTCGGCCTCCTTGACCGACGCTGAGAGTATCGGTTGGCCCTGGTCAGTCGCGAGCCGGAACACCATCCAGAAAACATCGTAGTTGTAATCTCGCTCGGCCACGCCAGCGAGCGCCTTTACCGCGCGCAGTTTTGGAGTATTGACTCCGCCCACCGGTTGGATATCGCCTTCTTTAAGATTTTTTGGCTGAAGAAACGCCTGCCATTCGAGCGGTATGACACCGGAACCTTCGTCAGGATCAATCTCCACCATGATTACGGTGTCGCCGGCCGCTTCAGCTTCGGCAACCAGCGCCTTCGTAGTGTCCTCGGAAAGCCGGCTTCGCATCTGTTCAAGCCGGGCAGAGGCTCTTATGACTTCAGGGGCCAGCCACGTCGCCCTCAACTTGTAGTTCGAAGCTCGCTCCGTATGGAGACCACGAAAGCTCCAGATGCTTCCGACCCGACCGCTCTTACGCATGCTTCTGCCGATTGTCTGAGTTTGCTGCGCGCTCCATCTCAGGTAGTCGTCGCCCTGGGCGGAAGCCTGACCCAATGCAAGTGCAGCGAGAGCTCCAACCCCAGACAGCACAACATTGAGTGTGAGTGTTCTTGATATTCGCATGACTAGTCCCCGTGAGTGAGAGACCTCTAATTACCTCTTAATATGTGATCAGATCTTATCACTCAAATCGCTTCCATTCCGATTCGTAGTAACGGACGAGCGTTTGATTGTCCAATCGGTTGATCTCGACCGGCACGGCGCTCAAATCCGAAGGCAAGACGAACAGCGCGGCAATCGCTTGATCGTCAAGGAAGCGCAAACCGGCCGGCGCGCGAGCCGGCGGATCGAACGGCGCCACGCGAGCGAGCGCGAACCCCCACACGCCAAATGAAGGCACCGCAGTTTGGTAAGGCCTTACCGCAAAGCCCGCCGCTTCGATCGTCTTCACTATGCACCAGTACGAACTCCTCGCGAACAGCGGCGAAGTGCATTGCACCGAGACGGCCGCATCAGGCGCCAGGCTCGCCTTCAGCAAGCGATAGAAGCGCGTCGTGTACAGCTTTCCCAACGCGAACGTGTTTGGGTCGGGGAAATCGATAATCGCCGCATCGTA
This sequence comes from Acidobacteriota bacterium, assembly GCA_038040445.1. NCBI lineage: Bacteria > Pseudomonadati > Acidobacteriota > Blastocatellia > Candidatus Onstottus > Candidatus Onstottus frigus. Next base: position 304,747 of record JBBPIG010000002.1, read on the forward strand.
GGGACCGCGCGCGGCATCGAGCCAGATCATCGCGTCTTCGTTGACCACCTGAAGCCGCGGGTCCGCAAAGGAATGCTCATTCAGTTCGGCGAGAGGAGAGAAAGCTTCGGACAGTTTCGTCATCGCCGGATCCAGATCAACCAGGGTGACCGATTCGACCGACGAGTGGCGCAAGATCTCCCTCAATGCGAGCCCGTCGCCTCCGCCGAGCACCAGCACATTGCGCGGTGAGCCCGCAAGCATCATAGCCGGATGAACCAGGGCTTCGTGATAGCGATACTCGTCGGCCGAGCTGAACTGCAGATGCCCGTTCAGGAAAAGTTGAAATCCGGCGCGGCCTCTGGTAACGACGATCCGCTGATACTGCGTAGTTCGCGTGTAGATGATCTCGTCGGCGAACAACTCGTCTTCTGAAAGCGTCGTCAGCGCGTTCGCTTTGATCAGGCCGATCACCAGCAGCGCGATGACGATGACGGCTCGCCCGCGAAGCCCCGACACTTCGCCTTTGATCAGCGGCCGCATGAACCACGTCGCCCACAAGCCCACCCCCGCGTTCAATAGTCCGAACACCAACGACGTTCGAACCAGCCCAAGCTTCGGCACTAAGAAGAGAGGAAACAAAAGCGAAGCGATCAACGCGCCTACATAGTCGAAGGTCAGCACGCGCGAGACCAGCTCTTTGAAATCGAGCACGTCTTTTAGTATTCGCATCAATAACGGCAGCTCGAGGCCGACCAGCACGCCTATGACGAACACCACGCCGTAGAGGACGACGTGAAAGTAGCTCAGCCGCCCGAAGCTCAAAAATAACAGCGGCGCTGACGCGCCTCCGAGCAGCGCCACCGCCAACTCGACCTCGATGAACTTGCGCGCGAGTCCGGTCTCAATGAACCGCGAGAGCCACGCGCCCACGCCGAGAGCGAAGAGGTATATTCCAATGATGAGCGAGAACTGAGTGACCGAGTCCCCGAGCACGTAGCTGGCGAGCGTTCCAGCGAGCAGTTCATACACCAGCCCGCAGGTCGCGATGATCAGCACGTTCAGAAACAATACAGGCGTGCGGTTCATCAACTACCCGTGGATCGCGGCCGAGACGATCAACGCGATGCCGATTATCACCGCTGCGATGACGATTCCAAGAGCGACGTTCTGATCTTCCTCCAGCTCCTTGCGAATCGAAAAAGGCGAGACCTTCACGATGATCCAGAATGCAATCGCGAACAGGAGCAGCCCGATCAGCGTGAACGCAAGCGTTTCCACGATCAGATCGACTATCTGGTTCATCGGCACTACCAGGGCGATAGTGGAAGTGAGTTTGGTGTCGAGCAACTTCAGCATGTGTGCGGGCATTTATTTTCCTCCTCGGTAGCCTGCGTGCCAGAAGTGAAACGAGCGGTAGCCGCCCGGCGATTGCCTAACGTCGGCGGGCACGCGCTGTCTTTCAGGGTCGCCGAATTCCTTTCCGGTGAACGCAACGAATCCATAACCGGCTATGATGATGGCTCCAATGATCAGATAGAGTTTGGTTAGCATAAGGCCTCCATGGTTCCGGGTTCAGGGTTCCGGGTTCCGGGTTCCGGGTTGGTGAAGTCTACTTATACTTCGCTCCCTTCATATCCGATTGGCGAAGGTAGCCCATCAGGCCACCAAGAAGCCGCTTTGTGGAACCGGTAAGTCTCTTAAGAGAGACGAAGTCCTCCTCACTGATGTAAGCCTGATCGAGCGCCACGTAGAGTTGCGCCTCAAGCTCCCCTGCAGATCCCTTAGCAATTGCAAGAAACTGCATGAACTCCTTTGTACCGCCGCGCTCAAACCCCTCGGCGATGTTTGACATCACAGAAACAGTCGCGCGCCGAATCTGATCTCGGAGCCCGAAGTCCCTTGAGAACGGACCAACCTTCGAATGCCGATACACTTCGCGCGTCACCTCACGGGCCTTTTTCCAGGCTTCAATGTCTTCAAACTTCTTAAACGTTGCCATCGTGATTCTCCTTCCTCTTGAATGTACCCAGGAATTCGAACAACTTAGTACCAGGCCCGGAACCCTGAACTCTGAACCCTGAACTCTGAACCCCGAACTGTCTTAACTCCCAAACGGACTGTAATCGCTATCCGCCCAGCGGCGCTTCTCGAAGCTGAAATGATAAACCATCATCATCAACGGGAGGAGCGAAACGAACAGCATCACCAAGAACAAATGCAGAGCCCGAGGGACGCCCTGATCGATGCGGACGCTGACCGTCGCCGGCTGCTGCCACTTCTCCCACTGCGCCTCGAGCCGCAGCATGTACTGGCCTGCAGGCATTGCAGAAAGGTGAATGGTTGGAGATTGACTCCCTTCGCTCCACGATTCGCCGCTATCGACACCGTGATAATACTCGACCGGCATCGAGAAAGATTGAACCTCCCCTGTTGCGTCGTCTATCAAATCTCCTTCGACGTACAGCCATGAGTTGTCGACGTTGGCCCGCGCAGTCACCCTGAGGTTCTGCCGGCCTTTCAACTGAAACGGCTCGCTGAAGATCACCTGCGTGCCCTCGGCGTTAGCGACCGGCTGCAGCGCAAACGTCTGATCGAAGACCTTCGTGCGAGAGCCAGTCGCAATTATCACCAAGCCCAGCAGGAAGGTCGCCGCCAACATCAGGATCCAGTACTTGTAGACCTTCTTGTGAAGAAACAGTTGATTGGGCGCGATCTTCGATGTGCGTGGAAGGTCGGTCATGCCAAAAGACTTCTCGACATCCTCGCGTTTCACGTAAGTCCCGAGCGACCAGTTGATCTCGCCCGTCTGCGCCGAGCTCACCTTCTTGCTCTTCTTCTTCGACGTGGGCTCGGTGTCTTCTTCCACTCCGAGCTGAACCAGCGAAGCCTCCATCGACAGCATTCGAGGCGGATGAACGTAGTCGACAGCACGCGTCTGCTCGCCCACGGCAACCTTCCAATAGAACTCGCCGATGACGTACTCAACACGCGCGATCGCGTCTTGATAGATCTTGTAGCGCTCGCCCTGAAACTGAACCGTGTCGCCCTTGCCTCCGAACGAACCGGTTTTGTGAAAAACGTCGCCGGGCGGGACCGCTTGCACGTAGCTCCAGTTGTCATCGCTTCGCACCAGCCAGCGGAATCCGATCTGCGGGTTGTAGAGCAGAAATTCTTCCCAGTAATAGCGCACGCCTTCGAACTCGACGCTGCGGACCATGAACCCGATGACCATTTGCTTGACGCCTTCGAACTCGCCGACAGAGCCGATGGGAATGATCGGCGGAGTCTTCGGCGGCTGAAGCGCCTGCATGAACTCGAGCCGCCCGTGACTCACATCGAGCAGCGCGCCGCAGTTCGGACACGTCACTCGAAGAGTCTGATCCGGCGCGCGCAGCTCGAGCGGCCCTCCGCATTGCGTGCAGTTAAGCTGAGTCGCTGCGACTCGACGCGCTTCTCGCTCAGGCGAAGCCGTGCCGGCTAAGCCTAGTTCCGCGAGCGTCGCTACGCGTCCGACAAACACGAGCGGCGGGGCCTCACTGTAATCGAGCGTCGCAAAGATACCGTTCGGTCCAGACAGATCGGCGAACTCGTACTCTTCGCCCGGCACAAGCCGGTAAGGTATTTCGCCTTTCGCGCCAAGCTGAGTCGCAACGCTCTTCTCGGCCACGGTCAACGGCACCGAGGTTCCCAAAGCAGCCACCGGCCCGCCGAGTTGGATCATTTCGAAAGGCGGGATCAAGCTTTGCTCTGGGATGGACTGCTGAAAAGTCAGGTAGAATCGGCCCTGCGCTTCTGCTATCCAGCCCCAGCGGCCGTCTTGAAACGCGGCATACCACTCGTCCCACATTCCGCCCGCTTCGTGGCCGAGTTGAGCGCGTCCTGTTAACTCGAAGGGAACGCCTTGATACACGCCGCGTAAACCAACATCGAGCGGCGAGCCGGTTTCAACGAGGTCCGCGACTTTGCCCAGATCTTCAAGCTTGCGATCGCCGCGCGCGACTACTGAATGACAGAACTCGCACACGACGACGATGGACGAGCCCATCTTGAAAGCGATTGGCGCGCCGCATGCTGGACAGGAGACTTCAACACTCACCGGCGACTCACCTCACGCGCTGAAGTCAATTCCGAAACCTGCGCCTCGAATGAAGGGCGGCCGCTTGCTTCGAGTGAATCGTGGTCGGCAGCCGCTTGCGAGCCGCGAGCAGCCGTTCGCACGGTCACTCGACTCGCGTTAAGCATCGCGCGCAAGCGCTCTTCCCAGGCGAAGGGCGGACGCGGACGGCAACAATAGAGATTGAACGTCGCTAGTCCCGTCTCAGGAAACGTATGGCAAGCGAGGTGAGATTCAGTGAGCAAGTACAACCCGGTTACACCGCCTGGCTGCGGGAACTGGTGCCACATCGGATCGCCGACAACGCGCAGACCGAGATCCGCGATGACCTCTTCGCAAACACTGCGAACCGTGTCGATGTCGCGAAGAGCTTCTGCCGAACAACCCTCCGCGTCAACCAGCCACTCAGTGCCAACATTCATGATGATTGCTCTAGAAGATTCCCTTGAGTTCGCCGCTGAACCGAGAAAGAAACGTGGCGATTCTGACGACGAACGGTGACAGGTTACAGGGAGAGATTGCGGCGTGCAAGGCTGGTGCGTGTTGCCACGTGAGAGCTGCTGCATAGAGCGAAGGGGCTTGCTTAGTAATCGGGGTGTATGTAGGATTTGACTCGCAAGCACCTCGAAGGCACGGATCCTCACCACGCGATATCGGAATTATCCTTGGCCTCAAGACTCTCGAGTTGAGACCTTAGCGAGTGATGCTGCCTCATGGCACCTGGTTCAGTAGGCCGGGTAATGCCGCCAGCATCGACCAGAAAAGGACTCTATATGACTAACAGGATTCCACCGGTTTTAGGCAATGCCCGTAAGTATGGCTCAGTAGTCCGCAATTACTTGGCAGCCGGTCTAATAGGTTTGCTTTTGGTATCGACAATGATGCGGACGGTTGAGGCGGCGGACGGCGACCTCGATACAACTTTTGGTTCGGGCGGGATAGTAAGGTCGAACTTCTTTTTTAACGCGATAGCAATCCAAAGCGATGGCCGGATGATCGCTGCCGGAGGTATCTCCACTCTTACGAATGCCGGTTTTGAATTTGATTTTGCATTGGCTCGTTACAACATCAATGGGAGTCTTGATCCGACCTTCGGCTCGGGCGGCAAAGTTACGACTCATTTCCCCACTGTGGAGTCTGTGAGAGCACTCGCCATCCAGGGTGATGGCAAGATCATTGCCTCAGGGGTTCTCGGCAATCTAGCAAGATACACTAGCGACGGAAGCCTCGACGCAACCTTTGGCGCAGGCGGTAAGGTTAAGGCCGAAATCGACGTTTTCTCAGTGGCCCTCCAAAGCAACGGCCAAATCGTTGTTGCAGGCGACGTTCTCATGAATCCCAGTGATACTGACTTCGCGCTAGCCCGATACAATGCTGATGGAAGCCCGGACCTCACGTTTGGGCCAGGTGGCAAGGTAGTCACTGCGTTTTCCAGCAGCTATGATTTCGCGCTTGATGTCTTGATTCAAAATGACGGCAAAATCGTCGCTGTTGGATACTCCAACAATGCAGGTTCCTTTGCGGTTACGTGACAACCGATTTTTTCAATGGCGACGATCTTGGGACTGACGTTGCCCTCCAGGCCGACGGCAAGATCATCGTTGTAGGACAGATTAAAACCTCTAGCAGATTTGATGAGGTATATCATTTCGGACTGGCCCGATACACCAGCGCGGGTAGCCTTGACGCGACCTTTGGCTCCGGCGGTAAAGTCATCACCATTGTCTCTAACGATGGCGACCGAGCGACTGGCGTAGCGATCCAGAGTGACGGCAGAATTGTTGTTGCAGGCCAGGCCAGCAACTCAGATTTCCCGGGCGTGCTAGCTCGATACAACAACGTAGTTTTCGACACCTGCATCCGGGATGACAGCAATGGGAGTATCCTGACGCTAAACTCAATTACAGGGGACTACCTGTTCACAACTTGCAGTGGTCTTACTATTGGAGGGACAGGAACACTAATCAAGAAGGGCGGTATCATTACTCTGCAGCACTACGGCCCTGACCGCAGGGTAATCGTCAAGATCGATATGAGCGCAAACAAAGGCAATGCGTCAATTCAGATCTTTTCGCAAGGGATGACTTTCACCATTATGGACCGAAACACTGCCAACAGTTTCTGTGTATGTACGTCGTAAGCCTAGTATTTGACCTAAAGCAGACACGCGAGCCCGCGACGCTAGTTTTGGCCGGTTGGGCGGGATGCGAGCCTTTCAGTCCTGGCGATAACCGCCACAAGCCTTCCGACGAGGGCGTTAAGACGAGTAGTTAAGGCTAAACCCAACCGCCAACCCGAAGCGTGATCGCGATCAGTCTACCTACCAAGCCGCTTCGACGGATACCCGATGTGAATGTGCGCTCCCGTAGCCGAACCCGAAACAGCATGCCTAAATGCGATGAACGGAATGCCTGCGCTGCGCAAGTAAGCCATCAACGCCTGGCCTTCCGCGCTGTCGGGGCTCACGGCTACGTCTATCGAGTTGTGGTGATCGAAGCCCAGGTGGTCGTGAACCGCTGTTTGTCCGAACGCGCTTATGGGTAGCGCATGATTGAATCTCAACGCGAAGAAGCCTTGAACCTTCGCGGCGTCGGTCAGCACCCAGTGCGCCGGCCCGTTGTACCGAATCAGCGCGGCGGTTGTTTGATAAGCTCCAAGACGCGACGGCCCAAGCTTCGCCAATTGCTCTTCTGCTTTCGCTTCCGCAATCAAGTTGTCAGCATCAGTCATCTGCTTCTTGGTGTCGGCAACCTTCGTTTGCGCGACTGCCAGCGCTTGTTCGCTCTCATCAACTTCCTTTTTTGAAATGATGCTCTCGACAAGCAAGGCCTTCCTCTTTTCAAGCGTCTCGGCAAGGGCCTTCACGTCGTTCTCTTGAAACACCAGCAGCTTTCCGAGACTCGCCTTGTAATCGTTAGCGGCGGCGATGACTTCGGCCTTCGCCTTTGCCACTCGTTGGGCGAGGCTCGGTTCGGACTTGCGGGGCGCTTTCTTCTTGCCCTGCGCTAGCGAAGTCCCCATGGTTGCGATTAACACCAGTATCAGAACGATGCCGCAAACCCCAACGCTGAGCCGCCGGTGTACTCGCAAAACACGCGCGCGATCCATACACCGCAGTACGTTTAGCTTTAAGTTTATTTGGGCTTCTTTCGTTCCGCAGTGCATCAAATCTTCCTTCGATCGTAGCGCTCTGCAAGCCGCCAGCGTTGAACCATCACCACCTGACCGTCAGGCTTGAGCCGCACGCTGATTTCATCTCTGCGATTCGGCCTTCCGCCTTCGCCGCGCGCGAGCACATCTACAACTTCTCCGTAGCGAATCACGCTGGTGAAGGTCCGAAACCCCACGATGTCGCCAACTCGCACCGTCTTAATCATAACACTCCGAGGCCGGTCGCGCGCAAAGACGCCAAGCCGCAAAGAGCGCAAAGCTTCTTCGCGCCTTAGCGTCTTGGCGTCTTTGCGTTAACGTGCCCTTCACGCCTTCACTGCGATGCACTCGACTTCAATCCCCATCCCTAGGAGCAACTGACTGCCGACAGTCGCCCGCGCGGGATAGGCTTCGGTGAAATAGCGTTTGTACGCCTCGTTCATCTTGCCGAAGTTCGCAAGGTCTGCGAGATAGACGTTCACCTTGACCACGTCGGCGAGCGTGGCGCCAGCCCCTTCGACTATGGCTTTGATGTTCTCAAGGACCTGGATCGCCTGCTCATCAAAAGTCGCGGCCATCTTTCCGGTCTTCGGATCGAACGGTCCCTGCCCGGCGACGTAGATCGTGTTGCCGGCGACGATCGCCTGACTATACGGGCCTACCGGCTTCGGAGCGCGATCAGTGGATACTTTCTTCTTCCCGGCTTTGGCCTGAGTCGAGTTCGTTGTGGCAAGCGCGCTGCCTGCGGTCCCAGCCGCGGCAAGCGCCGTCGCGCCACTGGTCTTGATGAATTTTCTTCGCGTCATTTCTATCGCTCCTGTTATGCGCCTGCGAGGCGCGGTGGTATTCGATTCAGCGTGAAACCAAGCTTAACGCAAAGACGCAAGGCCGCGAAGAGCGCAAAGTCTCTTCGTTCTTTGCGTCTTTGCGCCCTTGCGTCCTTGCGTTAAGTTCCCGTTCACCTGTCAGACGGATTCTTCGGGCTTCCCGACACGCTTTGCCATCCAGATGTCCGGTTTGCCAAAGCCACTCGCGTCTGGAATGAGGCCGACAATTTCAAAACCAACTTTTTGATAGAACTCAAAGGGATGCTGACGCAGATTCTGTATCACTCGAAGCTTGCCCAAGACGTCCGGGTAGAGTTCAATCCCACCCACGGAGGTCCGAGAGTTCTCATCGTCGGTGCCTAGCATAATTGTCGTACCCCCCCGCTGAGCAACTTGTTGTTCAAGATCCAACACCAGCGCGCGACCCACTCCTTGCCTCTGCCAATCCCGGCGGACGACCAACGGATGAAGCTCCCAAACGTGTCCGGTCTACTCTTCAATCCCGCCGATCCAGCCTTGTACGTTGCCCCCTTCGTCAACGGCAATCCTGGTGATGCGCCCCGGTTGAAAAGACTCTCTCACTTCCGCTAGAGCGTCGTCGAGATTCGTCCAGGCCTCCGAACCAGTATCACGAAAGCCATCCACGAGAAGCCTCGCAGCTTGCTCGACCGCTCGGGTGTTATCAGCAGTGAGATCGATGATTCTCATACAACCTTCCGGCGCTCTCACAACGTCTTCAGCGACGCGATCAGCGCCTTACGATCTTCCGCCGAAAGATCCAGCCCGAACTCTTGCCCCTTCACCGCACGCGTCTTCACTTCAGAGCCCTTGAATCCTGTCGGCACATAGTCGTCTCGCAAGCGTCGGCGGTCAAACCAATCCTCAAGAGTAGCAACGGAGCCGCTGTGCTCGAAGGGCCCTCTATACCACACACCCTTCAGCGAAGGTACTTTGCACCGGATACGACGGGCTCGAACGATGACGCGCTAACACTCCCGGCGGAATCGCCTCATGCGGCGAGGCAAGGTCTTCAACTGACATCTTGTCGAACTTGTTCTCCGGTTTGGAGTCACCGCCGGGCACGGTAAAGAGTAAACGTTCGAGGGTCCGTGGGGCGTCAACTTTGTCGGCTGCTGATCGGAAGTCATAGGCCAATGCGCGGTCGAACGGGGAATTGCCCTGCGCGCCTTTGGGGATTCTTCCGTACGGCATGACCCGTGTGTGGCACATCGCGCAAGAGAGAATTCCAATCTCGACCTCTCCTTTTTCCGAGATAACGTAGCGGTAAAACGGTAACGTGCCGTCCTTAGCAACGTGCGCTATTGTTGTTGAGTACCATTTCGCCTCTTCAGGTAAAGCTCACTACTCGGCCCTAGGGCGCCCAACTTGCCGGTGCCTATGGGCGCGTCGAATACAAGTTCGCCCGCCTTTATCCAATCTTGCTCTGTCCTGAGTTTTGAAGCATCGAAGATGATTTCTGGTTCCAGCTTGCCAAGCCCTTCGATGTATTCCGGCGGCTCTTTATCCGGGGCGTACACCGGATAGCTCTTGTAGATTGGCCGAACAGGGATGCGGTAGTAGTAATCAGCGGGAATATGCTTCGGTGAGCTAGCAGGATCGGAAAGGGGTATTTCTAACGCGGCGATCTCGGTGTCCACCCAGGTCTTTGGTATCTCAGGCTTCCAGTTGTTAGGAGTCCTCTGCGCATCACCTCTACGGGCGAAGACAACGCACCCCAACACGAGCAAGAGAGCAAGGAAGTACCGCTTAAGGTTTCTGTGATTCATCAGAGCCCCCGTCGCAACTGTCGGTAGTTATCCACCATTCCTATCGTTCGAAGCAGCAGCTTCTGCTGCAGTCTAAGGGTGCGTACCTCGCGACGAGTAGTTTGCGGTTGTGGAGCATAGGGCCAGTTGGAAGGTCGCTCGCCACCTAGATGAACCCTGTCACCGTTCCACTTCATCACCCTCTTTCGTTCTCGCCAAGGCGGCTTGCTTCAACGCGGCCAAAAGTTGCTTGATCATGTCCTGATCGAGGAGCGCTGCTTTGTCGAAGTGATAGTGGGCAGTCCACCGTTCACCCGTTTTCTCGGCGATTTCATCTCGGGGCACAACCGAGAGGAAGAGGGTCGGGACATCAGCATTTTTCGGCCCGAGTTCTTTGTTTTGAAGTTTCTCAGCGAGTTCGAGGCCACCAAGACCGCCAGATCTCCAAGAAGCTGGATCGTCAAAGACCAGATCAAGCAGTACAACATCGAAAGGCTCCGACCTCAGCAGGTGCTCAGCGGTGGAGATGTCTGCAGCCGCGGACACCAGCCACCCTTCTCTCTCAAAGAAGAGTCCCAACGGACGAAGCAGAGACGTCGCATCGTCGTCAACCCAAAGGAGGCGGAGGTTCTTGGTCATGATCAACCCAGTCGTGGTAGAGCCAGTGAAGAAAACTCGTTTAGAGCAGAAAGCAACAGTTCGTGCTGGCTCTGGCTAATTACCGACAATGCCCTATCTATCTCGGTGGCCTCGCGGTCACCGATCTCCAGCCACTGGCCGTCCCATACGCCAGTCATGTCCAAAAAGAGGGAGATCTCGATCGCTTTTTCCTTCGCAACCTGAAAGCGACGACGCTCGTCGTTATCAAACACGCTGTGATGCTCACGGTATGCCGTGATAACCGCGTCTTGGGCGTGTTGCACGCGCTCGCGTCGTTCAGCGGCAAGCAATGACTTCGGCGCAGATCTGATCAAGAGCAGCATCTCGTCTTGGAAGCTCTGAATCGCTTTGGAACTTTCGCGAATAGCCTTCTGCTTCTCGCGCCACTGCTCGATCGCAATATCCCAGGCCCGACCGTCTCGCGTAAGACTCTTCTGCTGACGACTATACGAACGCGACTGGAGAAACTGAAGGATGCCAGTAGTAATCGCGACGAGCAGGGCCGACCCGGACGTTACTAGCGCAATGAGAATCTGAGTATCCATGCCTTCGATTTCTCGGCTCACGATCGCCGAAGGTGTTCTAGCTGACGATCGTGCGGCGCGTCTTTCCTCGCTAAATGTGTATTGAAGAGTTATAACGCTGTTTGCGGGCTGGCGCTGGGCAACGGCACGATCGCCGGGAACTCATAGACGAATTTGAGCAACATCTCTGTAAATACTAATATCTCCTTTGCATCCGTCTCCTCCATTAGGACTATCTCGTGAGTTGCCTCGTTTCCCTTTCTGCGGATGTGATCGACCCAGTGTCGGCCATTCGGCGGGATATACCCATTCGCGGCGAGAAAGTCCACATACTCGATGAACCTCAAACCTTCTTGCGCCCCTTGTGCAACTGCAATGTTCATCAGCAGTTTTCTACAGAGCAATACGGCTCCAGTGTAGCAGGTTACTCCAACACAACGTCTCGCTTCTTCGTAGACGGCTTCAACAGTTTCAGGTAGATGTTGTACTGGTGTGCCAAAGGCCGGTGAAGGAAGAACCGAGCCTGTCGGAGCAAAGAACGCCGGTCCGCGGCAGTTCGGACAGATGTAGACTCCTCCGGTCTGTGCGCCACTCGCGTCCTGGTGCTGACCAATCATGTAACCCCGATCCGATGAGACTGTGCGCGAGCAATAGCCGCAGATCCAGCTTTTGTTCTCAATATACTGAAGACTTTTATAGTTTGCAGAGCGCCCATCAATGAACGGTTCCATAAATGCTCCCCTGTTACACGGCTCGATAGCCGCCTTGATCTCGACGACAGGCTGTCAGCTCACGGCCTGAGCAACCCGAGGTATCACGCGAACTGCGCTTCGCGACCTCCGTTGCATGCGCTTTCAGACCTCTTCGGCTGAGTCTAGCTTCTTCATTTCTACAATAAATTCTGCATATTCATCATAGCCCTCAAGATATTCATCGAGTTCCTCTTGATCAAAAATGTAAGTGTTCTTAACAGGACTGTCCACCAAGGGTACAATCGCGATCACTTTATAGCGCGAATTCCAGAATTGATCTAAAGTAGCTTTATCAATCGTGGTTGACTCGAAGGGCTTCAATAAGTACTCAGTCATGTAAAAGGAGAGTTGATAGAGTAAGGAGGAACCACTCGCGACAACAGATTCTGCATCTTCCCTCTGTATATCTTCTCCGTGAATAGCTCTGTTGCAGATTGAAATAACTTCGCGCGTTGAACGCGCAATCTCTGGTGGCAATATCTCTGTGTTAGAGAGTATATGCACGAGCTGGCCTGCGGTCTTAGAGCGGCGATCCCGATTATCTTTATGCGTTATCCGGTAGAGCTTGTTGAGGGCTTTCTCCAACTCGATCCTAAGCTTCGCCAGGGCAAGAATTGGATCAGTATCAGCCAATGCCTTAATGCTTTTGGTGGTATTTTCGGCTTCTAGGACCTGCCTAGGAGCGTCGCTCTCAGACTCAGTGATCTGTGCAGAAACTTCCTCCCTTATTCTCTTTACTTCCTTCGGATCAATCTCCGCCTCGAAATCACCTATCTTGATCTTTGTGATAGCCGAAATGAAAGGGCTAAGAAGGATGACGAGTAGGAGAATTATGGAAGTGTTATCTATCTTGATCGGCTGAAATGACAGGGTGTGTGCTATTAACATAGAAAGCGCGAGCAACAATGTAATCCACCATAGATGAGATACCAGGAATCTTTTCATAGCGCTAATTCACCTCTGGAGGTCCAACTTTGAATGGTCCCCGTAGTCATACCACGGCGATTGGGCCGTGTAATCAAGATCGGATCAGACTCCGTTAAGGTCGCAGAACCATACGGCGACTAGGGAGCATGAGCAAGAATGACGAAGCAGCCCGACGTGTGATATATACACCACTTACTCCGAGCCGACCCGGATTATACGGCAACGTGCCGGATGTGCAACGCGAGCGATGTTTAGGCTGCCACATATCAGACTCTATTTTAAAGGGGGCTTGCTCGCATCCGTAAGTTTCTGATTAAGCGCATCGCGCTTCTTCTGAAGTATTGCTGGCTGCACAAAATAAAAATCAAATAGCGCTTCGAGGGTATCGAGCAGCCACTCTGCTTCTTGTGGTTCAACCTCAATCACCGCGCCGGTATTAGTGCTCTTAATCGGATGAGCCGCAAAGTTTCCTACTACCCTTACTGCATCAACCGCGTCCGACAACTGCGAGGGTAGTTGTCTCGAGTCTATGACCTGCTGAATCTCATCGCTTAGATTTCCGTGCTTTATACCAGCCTTGTCTCGAAGAATCATCTGAAGACAACGGCGGCTCAATGCTGCACTTGCCTTCTCACTATCAGGCATAACCAGACAGGCTTCTGTGTAGTCCGACGAGAGAGGCTCGGGCACCTCTGGCGCGACGGGTGAACGAGTTGAGGCCTTGGGATAAATCCTAATTTGTAAAGTCCGTACATTATGACCAGCTTGTAGAGTGTATACAACAAGTTCTATAGTCAATTCGCGGCAGGAAGGGCAGAGCGTATGGCGTACATTCCAGTTACGTTTACCGTCCTGTTGAAGGTGGGGTTCAGCCCAGATGTCGTGAAATGCGACCGTACAGTGGGGGCATCTTAGCATAATAGTTCTCGTGATCCCTCGTAGTTTGTGAACTGACTAAAGCGAAGTAACCAAATCTCACGTGAGCGGGTCTGTAATATATCGCTTACTACGAGCCGACACGGATTATACTGCAACTCACCGGTTTTGCAACGGGACTATCCCAATTGTATTTCAGTAGGGACCTCCGGATTCATCAACGACGCGCCGCCGTCCGCATATATCACCTGTCCCGTTATCCAGCTAGCTTGAGCCGAACAAAACAGCGACACAACGTTGCCGATATCTTCCGGCGTTCCGAGGCGCCCCATCGGAGTCCACCCGCGTTGGTGCCAATTGCGAAGAAGTTCTTGCGCTTCCTCGGGCAGCGTGTTCAATACGCTGTCCTCGGTCCATCCGGGGCTGATCGCATTCACCGTGATGCCGCGTTTGGCGAGGGCTACCGCGAAATAACGAACGAGTGACTCGAGCGCTGCCTTCGCTGAGCCCATGCCAACCCAGGGTTGCAACCCGCCAGTGCGGCTCCCTTCGGCGTAGGTGATTGCGAAGATTCTTCCGCCGTCGCCCATCAGTGGAATCGCCTCTCGAACCGCAACGAGGAACGCCTTCGCCTGTGAATCAAACGCTGCGTCCCACTGTTCCAGCGTGATGTCCAACGGGCCTTGGAAGAACGCCGGTATCTCGGGGCGTGCGTTGCTCACGAAGATGTCAATCTTCCCAAAGGCCTCTTTCACCTTCCGGACCATACTGGTGATCTCTTCCGGATGCATAACATCAGCCTGCACCACCACACCATCCGATCCGCGCGTGCGGACTTCGGCGAGCGTGTCTCTTGCGGCAGCCTCGTTTTGGTAATAGTGGACGGCTACTTTGACGCCGCTCTCCGCCAGTTTCAGGGCGATTCCCCTGCCAATGCCACGGGAGCCGCCGGTGATCAGCGCGTGCTTTCCGTTTAGCGACATGTCGACCTCCTTGAATGCGCCGTCGAAGTTTGAAAGGCATCTCCAATCGCAAAGCTGCGATCAGGCAATCTGATTCCGCAAGAGCCGGACTAGACCGCGAAAGGCCGCAGACCGGGCCTGCGATTAGGTATCACACACGTTGCCAGCCACCAAGTTACGTCCGGCTCGTCTGCATCGCCACAGCCTTCCAACCACTGCCTTTGTTGATAAGCGTCAGCGTGTAAAAAGCGGTGAACGGGCTGGCATCTCCAGTGCCCTCGGAGCCGGGGATCGACGAGCGTTGACGCGGCGATGTTCCGCGCACAACCGCCGTGTCACCATACACCGAGACGGTCACGTTGTTGGTCTCCAGCTTCGAATACTTCAAGCGACCTGATCCGAGTTGATCGAGCAATTGCTGCCGGGTCATTTGCTCTCCGGCGGCATGCGTCCAGATGAAGCTTTCATCCATCAACGATTCCAGTGTTTTGATATCCGCAGCGCGTATGGCCTTATGAAAAGCGGCCTCGCTTGCAGCGACTTCTTTCTTGGCGTCTTCTTCTGAGCGCGGCATCCGGGTCGCCTGCCAGCTCACGACCTGCCACTTGCCGTTGCGCTTGAGAAAGGTG
Organism: Acidobacteriota bacterium; assembly: GCA_038040445.1. Classification (NCBI taxonomy): domain Bacteria; kingdom Pseudomonadati; phylum Acidobacteriota; class Blastocatellia; genus Candidatus Onstottus; species Candidatus Onstottus frigus. The sequence continues at coordinate 319,916 of JBBPIG010000002.1, forward strand.
CCGGTGTTCAAGTAGTTCGAGGTCTCGCTCTTCCCTTCCTTCATGGTCGTGCCAACCAGCCGGAACGCGACTATCGCGGTATTGCCGTACTGCTGAATTCGAATGTCTTCGGCAGCGTAAGTAGTCGCCGGATCTCTGGGCTTGGGGGCCGACGCCGAGCGCTGATCCCGCATGATGTCCGCCTTGCCGATCCGCCGCCCGGACGAGCCGGTATAGATCAGGTCCTGGGCCCAGAACCGGTCGTGAATCGCGGCGTCGTTGCGCGAGGCGCCGTCAAGAAACTCCTTCAGCAGCCTGGTCAGTGGGGCCTCATCCTGCGCCGTCTGCGCCTGCAGGCCAAGCGCCAGCATCAGCACTACGATCACGGGTGACAGAACTCGCTTCATGTGTTTGCTCCGTAGCAGAATTATCGGCAAGCCCGCCTTGCCGCTCTTGGTAGTCAGTCAAGGTAATTGTCAAACGAAGGTGTATGAACTTCGGCAGAGCGTCCAATGCCGAACGAGGCCGCGTGGCTTCAACTTGAGAGATGATCCTCAAGCCGAGGTGCGCGTGAGCTCGAGCGACTTAGCGGGCTCCACCGCGACGGGTTACTCTACCAACCCTCTGATCCCCTTTTAGGATCAGCTCACAGGCCCGGAGAGCATACTCCTCGAAGTCCTCGAGCGTGGCAGCCAGAATCACCCAGGCATTCTTCCCCGATCTCCAGAAGGAGCGCCTCGGTAGCTGGGGGAACTCCTTGCGCAGGCTCTCAATGTGTTCGGCCAGAGTATAAAGCCAAACGCCATTGAACCGCGGCTGCTTAGCGCTATCGCGGACTGAGAGAAGGAGTTTCTGGTCGAGGTAGACATAGGTGAACCCGAACATCTGTTTGACGGCCGGACGAATCGGAAGTAATTCATCAAGAACGAACTGAAAAGGAGATTGTCTCTTGTGGAAAACATCAGCCTTCATTGTTTGCTTCCTGGCCAGTGCCCTGTAACAGCCGTTTCGCTAGCGATCAAACGGGTACGAAATCAGTGCGAATCCGTCAAACCCGAGTCATCGGTGGTCTATCGGTTCCTAAGGATCGCATTGCCATAGACCACGGATGACACTGATTCGGCCGATTTGCGCGGATACCGCCCTTCACGTGAAGCGATGTTACGGGCCACTAGTTTGAACGATCCACCAACCCCGTTTGCTGGATTGGCGGCAGACAATGTCGGGGACGTGCTCGTTAGGTCGAGCGTAATTCCACCAAGTGGCGTTTGCGAATTGCCCCAGTACACTATTCGCAATAAGTCTCAGTCAGCTTGCGGAAGTGGTAGCCCATAGCTGCCAGCCTCATCGAATCAGCAAACGCTCCGCGATGATGCGCGAGTGTCTGGGTCATGAACCGCCAGAACTCCATCCGGTCGCGATCTCGCACGCCCAGCTTGAGCGTGATTCGCGTCAGCGCGGACACATCTCGCATAAATGAGTTCCCTCGCTGTGATTTCGGTCCGGGCTGCGAGACTCGCTTCAAACATTCAAGCGCGCGATCGTAGTATTCGCGAGTGTCGTAGATCGTTCGCAAGATCGACTTGTAGCCCTCCACCAGCCGGGTTGAATCCATTCGCGTGATGAAGTTCAGGTCCGAATGCGTATTGTTTCCACCGCTCTCGCCGAGCAGCCGTCCTTCCCCGTTCAGCCTTCGCCAGAGCTGCGTGTTAGGCAACGCAGTCAACAGCCCGACCATCGCCAGCGGAATCGCACTCTCCTTTATGAAGGTGATCATGCGATCGAAGATGTCGTCGGGATCGTTGTCGAAACCGACAATAAAACCGGCCATCACCTCAATGCCGTAGCTCTGAATCTTCTTGACCGATTCGAGAAGGTCGTGCCGCATGTTCTGACCCTTCTGGGCTTCTTTCAAGCTTTCCTGGACCGGCGTCTCGATTCCCAGGAACGCGCGGTTGAATCCGGCTCGCCGCATCCCGCCGAGCAGTTGATCGTCCTCGGCGAGGTTGACGCTGGCTTCGGTGATGAAGGTGAACGGACGGCCATGCCGCTCCTGCCACTCAGCCAGGTCGGGCAGCAGTTTTTTGACGTTCTTCTTGTTCCCGATGAAGTTGTCATCGACGATAAATACCGTCCCGCGCCATCCGGTGTCGCGTAGCGCGTCCAGCTCTAGCAGCATCTGCTCGTTGCTTTTCGTTCGCGGAACCCGGCCATAAATTTCGATGATATCGCAGAACTCGCAATTGAAGGGACAGCCGCGCGAATATTGAACAGACATCGCGCTGTAGCGCCTCATATCGGCAAGCTTGAAGTCAGGAATCGGCGTTAGCGCCATCGCCGGACGCTCGGGCGCTTCGTACACAGCTCGAGCCTCGCCGCGCTCGAGGTCACGGATGATGTCGGGTAAAGTCTCTTCGGCTTCGCCCAGCACGACGTGATCGGCTCCCTCTAACGGTTGCAAGGTGGTGGTGACGAACGGGCCTCCGACGACGACTCGCTTGCCTAGCGACTTGCTCAGCTTGACCACACTCTTGAGCGAGTCCTGTTGAACAATCATCGCGCTGGCAAAAACAACATCGGCCCATTCAACGTCCTTTTGCTTCAACGAGCGCACGTTCATGTCCACCAGCCTTCGCTCCCAGGATTCGGGCAGCATCGCCGAAACTGTCAGCAGTCCCAGGGGTGGAAAAGCAGACTGCTTGCCCTCGAATGACAGCGCGTGCTTGAAGCTCCAATAGGTCTCCGGAAATTCCGGATAGACGAGCAACACCTTCATAATTGAGGTCTCCTTCCTCTACCAAGCGTTGGAGGATATTAGACTCCAGAAAGGGCAATCTTCACAACTACTTTGGGTATTATTTCCATACTTCGGCTTGTCCAACGCCGAGCTGACGGTGTCAGCGCGTGGTCACACCCTCAGTGAGGGCGCGGTTGCTCGCGACTAGAAGCGCACACAGCGGGTCCGCAGTCAGCTCGGACCATCGCACCGATTTAGGTGGATTGCTCGCGTTGTTCTGATTGTCTTCGGAGTTGTCGAAGTAGGCAATCACTTCGACTCGCGTGCCCTTAGGCAAGGCGACGGGCTGCTTGAAGTAATAGGTTGGCTCCCAGTCAAACTGATAGCCGCGAGTCCATATCAGCACTTCCTCCGAGCCATCGGGCCGGTATGCAGTCGCCTGAAGTGAAACGACCAGCGGATGCACGTTCGGGCGAATCGCGATTGCTTCTGTGTCGCCCGGCGTCGTGAACGACAGCTTCAATCGATGAAACTCAGCGCCGACAGGAATGATTGCGTCAGGATTGGTGATTGCGAACTCCTGAACCTGTTTGCGCGGCGGAGTCTTTGCAAAGTAGAGGCCGACCGCGCTCACGTCTTTGCTTGCTTCGGCCGAGCCGCGATAGTGAATCTTGACTGCTATGCGAGAGCCGGCGGGCAGCAGCCGTGCGACACCATCATCAAACCGGACCGTCTTCTGCCCTGGCATCCATGTCGCAAGCACTACCGCATTCGCTGGATCCGCAGGAGAGGCCGCTTCTTCGTTCTTGACAGGCATCATCGGCGGCGGCTGCACGCCCACATTGTTTTTCAAAACGTACAGTGCCGCACAGTGGACCACTGATCCGTTGCCGGGTTGCAAATCAATTGCTGTCAACCAACGGTCTTCTTTCAAGTGAGTCGGCAGTTCGAAGGTCCGGTACTGGTTGGCATCGGCCTCAATCTTCGATTCGATCTCCGGCTTGAGAATAAGATCGGGTGTGCCCAACTGCCAGTCATTCGAGAACAACGGGGCTGCCGGCAAGTCTTTATCGTCACCTTTGGGCGCGCCGCCTTCGACCCAATTAACTATCAAGTCTACGTCGCGTTGCGTCAGCGAAGGCGCGTTGCGGAATTCGCCGTAGCCTTTAGCCGCGGGCCACAGCGGCATTCGCTTCTCGAGAATTTCCTCTTTGATGGCCTTCGCCCACGGGCGGGCTTCGTCGTAGGTAGCTAGCGACATAGCTATGCCGCCGGTGTGATGACATCCCAAACAACTCCGCTGCAAGGTGCGCACGACTTCTTTGTTGAACCTGACTTTTGTCGTTATCGGCTCGTGCGCGGAAGTGAAGGCAAAAGGCAAAAGGCAAAAGGCAAAAGTAAGAACACTGAGCAAAGAGCGTCTGAGTGGGTGGGCCCGCGGCAGCCACGACGCCGAGCCTGGCGCCGCTACTTTTGCCTTTTGCCTTTTGCCTTTTGCCGTCATATTACTCGGGCCGACCCAACCGTGCAGGTTGAATCGGCCCTTTGATTCTAACCGAAAGTTCTAAGCGAGAGAATCAGACCGCTGCTACTGTTTGTTCTGGCTGACGTCGACCTTGCTTTGCGGAGCGTCGACGGTGTAGCTCATCCAGCCGATCATCATCTCTTCCCAAGTCTGATCGCCCCAGCGCACTTCCTTCTTCGGATCGGGGTTATACTTGTTCTTCTCCGAGTTGTCGAAGTGAGCAAGGCAGTCGATGCGCGTGCCCTTCGGCGCGGCCAATGTCTCTTTCAGCACATAGTAGGTCTGCCACGCAAAGTCATACTTCGGCACCGACAGCAGAACTCTCGTCGTGCCGTCCGGGAACGTCGCGCGAAACTCAAAGTCCTTACCGCGATAATGCATATGCGGCATCAGAGAGTAGACGTGCGAGTCCTGAGTGAATGTGTAGGACGACTCGACGCGATAGTTCGGATCGCCCGGCGGAATCGCGAACCTTGCGTTCATAATCGGCCGCGTCATGATCTCGGCCTTTGGCGGCTCCTTCGAGAAAACGAATCCAACGTAAGACTTGTCCTTCGTTTCCGTCCCGTTCGGCGTGTAGTGAACCTGGAAGATCAGATCCGAGCCGGCGGGTATCTTGCGCGCGAGTCCTTTGCCGATTACCGCGGGCTGCTCGCCCGGCGCGTAGCCGACTATCAAGCGCTGCGGGTCTTTCGCGCTTTGGGCGAAGACGATTATATGATGCACGACGCCGCGTTCGCCCGGACGAATCTCGGCTGCTTGAATGTACATATCCTGTTTGAAGTTGGTTGGGACCTTGAAGTATTTGTACTCGACGACGCCGCTTGCAGGCACGGTGAATTCCTGAGGCAGATAGAAGACGACGTCCGGCTTGCCAATGTTCCACCCGCCTGCGAACTGCGGCGACGGTGGCAGGTCCCTGGGATTGCCTTCCTTCGCGCCTTGATCGACCCAGGTTACGATTGTGTCGATGTCCTTCTGCGAGAGCCGGCGGTCGTTCTCGAAAGTACCGTAGTGCGGGTCGGCGTGCCAGGGCGGCATCACACCGGTCGCGACCTTTTCTTTGATCGACTTCGCCCACGGCCGCGCGTCCTTGTAGCTCAACAGCGACATCGGCGCGATCTCGCCGGGTCGATGGCACCCTACGCAGTTGTTATTGAAGATCGGCGCGATGTCCTTAGCGAACGTAACGTTGCTCTTCTTCACATCGGGACCGCTGGCTACAGCAACAGCACAGAAAGCTCCCAGGAAAAGAGCGGTGATCGAGGCTCCCAGAGTTCTTTTCATCCTTCTCTCCTTCGCTTCAAACAAGATACTTTGCCCTGGAAAATCATCGGGCGACCTTGGCGTCTAAGATACCGCAGTGAACGTCTGCATGCTACCGGATTGATGACGAGCGCAAAGCCTATTTACCTGCGCCGCTCGAAGCTGTCTTGTTCACTCTCTTCGCGCGCAGCTTCATGCCATTGATCTCAAAGATAAGCTCGGTTACGTCGCCCCGCTCATTCTTCACGAAGGTAACTTGCGCGTCGATGACCGTGAAAAAGAACTTGGTCTCGGATTCAGGGAACGCTTCCACCTTACCCTGTCCTGGCACCGAGAACATCAGCTTGTCGCCTTCCCTGATGATCGTGAAAAGCTGCGGGCCGATCGCGTATTCGCCCGCGTATGTGTCGTACGTCTTGAGGTCGATCTTCGCGACCTTGCGGGCTCGCGCCGCCGAGACGTAGTCGAAGTACCCGACCATCATTTCGTCATAGGTCGGGTCTCCAAATCGCACCGTCTTCGTAGGATCAGGGTTGTATTTGTTCTTCTCCGAGTTGTCGTAGTGAGCGGTGACCAGCATCTTCGTCCCTTTTGGAAGTAGGAGCGGTTTCTCGAGCTTGTACAACGTCTGCCAGTTGAAGTCGTAATTGGGAACGAAGAGCACCGTCTCGCGCCTGCCGTCTGGATAGATCGCTTCGTATTTCATGTCCTTCCCACGCAGGTGCATGTGCGGAAGGAAGGTGAACAGCTCGACATCGCGGCTGAAGGTGTAACAAGCCTTGACCTCGTGGTTGTCGGCGCCCGCGGGAATCTTGAAGTAGTGATTGATAACGCCGAACGACGTGAGCACTTTCTCGGGCGGACCCTTGGCGAAGAACAGCCCCACGCTGCTGCGGTCTTTCTCAACCTTGCCGGTCGTCTTCGAGTAATGAACCTGAAGGACTATATTCGAGCCAGCGGGAATCGACTTGGCCGTGCCCGGAGGAAACACATCCATATCTTTGCCGGGGGTGTAGAAGCACAAGGGGAACCCAAGACCTTCCTGGCCGCTGCCGCGAGCGAGCCCGCCGTTGGGCGCGCTGCAGCCGTCATCGTAGGCCGGCGCGTCCAGCTTCGCGCGAACCAACGTACCATCCTGATAGAAAATGGACTGGGCGCTTGGACGGCCCCCAGTGCTCTTCCATTGAGCCAGCATCTGCGGAGTCTGTATGAACGCGATGACGTGATGTACGACCTTCCTGTTGCCGGGATGAATCTCAGCGGCCTGAATCCACACATCCTCTTTGAAGCTGGTCGGCATAGTGAAGTTGATGTACTCGTCGGAACCGCTGGCTTCGATGGTGTAATCCTCTTGCATCGAGAGAACTACATCGGGTTTCCCGATCTTCCAATCTGTGGGGAAGGTAGGCTGGGCCGGAAGGTCTTTTGCGCTGCCTTCTTTCGCTCCTTGATCGACCCAGGCGACGATCGTATCGATGTCCTGCTGCGTTAGCGTGCGGTCGTTCGAGAACTGACCGTAGTGCGGATCCGCGTGCCAGGGCGGCATCTGGCGAGTGACCACTTTCTCTTTGATCGAGCGGGCCCACGCCCTCGCGTCCTTGTAGGTCAGCAGCGACATCGGCGCCATATCGTTCGGCCGATGGCAGTCAGCGCAGTTCTTGTACAAGATCGGCGCGACGTCTTTCGTAAAGGTTACGGCCTTCTTCGAATCGCTCGCGTCGATCGTCGGTGAAAGAAGAAAACAAAACGCTGTTAAGGCTGTTCCGGCAAACAAGAGTGTAATCGCTTTCTTCATACTAAGGCTCCTCTTCCCCTAGCCTAACGAGCCCGGCGGCGTCGCGCCAGTCTCCAGTTTCTCTCTTATACACTACGCGCCGGCCACGGCAAAGCTTCTTTGCCGTGACCGGCGCCCATTGTTCGCAGTGCTAGATTCAAGATTACTTACCGCTAGCCCTCGCTGCGTCAGGCTTCGGAGCCTTCATCGGGTTGTCGATCGTGATGTCCATCCAACCGATCATCATTTCATCGTAAGTCGGATCGCCCCACCTGACATCCTTCTTCGGATCGGGGTTGTACTTGTTCTTTGTCGAGTTGTCGAAGTGAGCGGTCACGATTAACTTCGTGCCCTTGGGAATATTCACCGGCCGTTTCAACCAGTAAACCGACTGCCAGTTGAAGCTGAACTTCGGCACCCACAACAGCGTCTCGCGTTTTCCGTCGGGATAGATAGCCTCATACTTCATGTCTTTCCCGCGAAGGTGCATGTGAGGCATGTAGTTGATCACTTGAATGTCGCGCGGGACCGTCTGGCACGCGACGACTTCGTGGTTGCCGTCGCCTGCCGGAATCTTGAACGTCACGTTGGCGGCCGCGCTGGTGAGGACCATCTTGTCCGGAGGCTGCTTGGCGAAGATCAACCCAATGCTGGTGCGATCAGTCACAGACTCTTTGAGCGAGCCCCTGAAAGCGGAGTAGTGCATCTGGAACATCAGAGTCGAACCAGCCGGAAGTCGCTTGGCGGTGCCGGGAGGATAAGCAGTGTTCCCCGTTCCCGGCGCGAAGCCGGCCAGCAGCATCCCCTCGTTCTCACCTTCACCGTTCCCGCCTGGCTGCCGGCCGCCCGCGACTTTCTGGTCGCAAGTGTTATCAATCACCGGCGCGTCCATTTTTACGCGTCTCAGATTTCCGTCCAGATAGAACAACCCCGAACCGCCTGCGGCGCGTTTTCCGAGCTTCTCGCCCTTAGCCTTCGCGTCTTCGACCCGCTTGGCCATCATCTGCGGAGTCTGGATGAAAGCGATCACGTGATGCACGACTCGCCTGTTGCTGGGATGTATCTCGGCCGCCTGTACCCAGACGTCTTCCTTGAAATTGGTCGGGATGAAGAAGTTGATGTATTGATCCGGATCGTCCGGCTTGACTACATGCTCTTCGGCCATCTGAAGCACGACGTCCGGCTTGCCGACTTCCCATCCGCCGCCGACAACCTCGGGCATCTTCGGGAGGTCCTTTGCGTTGCCTTCTTTGGCGCCCTGATCGACCCAGGCAACAACCGTGTCAATGTCTTTCTGGGCCAACCTGTGATCGTTCGTGAATTCCCCGAAAGCCGGGTCGGGGCTCCAGGGCGGCATCTCGCGATTGACTACTTTCTCTTTGATCGAGCGAGCCCACGGCCTCACTTCCTTGTAGCTGAGCAGCGTCATCGGCGCGATGTCGTTTGGCCTGTGGCACACGGCGCAATTGTTATACAGGATCGAGGCCACATCCTTGGAAAACGTGACTGCCTTTGCCGTGCCCGGTCCACTGGCGCGCGTCAACGGCGAGAAAATAAACCCGAGCACCGCCAGGCACCCCAGTCCAACACTCATCGAAATCGCTTTCTTCATTAGTCCCCTTTGCCGCGCTACGCGCAACCTCTGGTGAATCGAAACAGCCGCGCGACCATCAAGCTATTACTTTCGCGCGGTCGCGTCCGGCTTCTCCATCCTGGAGGAGCCGTCTACATAGTATTCCATCCAACCTATCATCATTTCTTCGTAGGTCGGGTCGCCCCAGCGAATCGTCTTCGCCGGATCGGGATTGTATTTGTTCTTGTCCGAGTTATCGAAGTGCGCCGTAACGATCAACTTCGTGCCTTTCGGCAGGGAAACCGGCCGCTTCAAATAATACATAGTCTGCCAGTTGAAGCTGAACTTCGGAACCGACAGTAGCGTTTCCTTACGTCCGTCCGGATAGATGACGTCGTAGCGCATGTCCTTGCCACGAAGATGCATGTGAGGCATGTAGCTGGTCAAGCGTACATCCGCGTCGAACGTGTAGCACGCAGTCACCTCATGATTTCCATCACCGGCTGGGAGCTTGAAGTAATGATTCTGAATCCCAACCGTATTCAAAGACTTCTCAGGCGGCTTGTTCGCGAAGTGCAGTCCCAGCCTGGTTCGATCGCCCTGCGCGCCATCGAATTTGCCGCCGTAGCTCGAGTAATGCATCTGAAACACCAGCATCGAACCCGCCGGTACCTTCTTTGCCGTGCCGGCCGGAAAAACATCTATACCCTTTCCCGGCGCGTACCCGGCCAGAAACAGCCCAAACACGTCGCCGCCTTCGCTGGCGCTCGGGCGCTTAAAAGCCGACCCGCCGTTCGGGTTGCCGCAGCCGTCGTCAATTACCGGTGCGTCCGCCTTTACCTTGAGCAGCGTCCCGTCGCGATAGAAGACGTCGCTCTGCATCACAGCGCGGGCGCGGCCTTCACCCTTCTTGAACTGCTCGATCATCTCAGGTGTCTGGATGAAGGCGATTACGTGATGAACGACCTTCCGGTTCCCTGGAAGAATCTCTGCGGCCGATACCCATTTGTCTTCTTTGAAGTTCGTGGGAACGATGAAGTTCTCTATCGTGTCCGGCATTCCTGGTTTGACGGTGAAGTCTTTGCCGATATCGAACACCGCATCGGGCTTGCCTAACCGCCAACCACCCGTTGAGGTGAACTCGGGGACCGGCTGCAGGTCCTTTGCGTTACCCTCTTTCGCTCCTTGATCGACCCAGGCGACGATCGTGTCGATGTCCTTCTGAGCGAGCCGATGATCGTTGGTGAACTCGCCGTATTTCGGGTCGGGACTCCAGGGCGGCATCTCACGCGTCAGCACTTTTTCTCTTATCGAACGCGCCCAGGGCCGAGCCTCCTTGTAGCTCATCAACGCCATTGGGGCGATGTCGTTCGTGCGATGGCACTCCGCGCAGTTCTTGTAAATGATCGGCGCCACATCCTTGTTGAAAGTAACTTCCTTTTTGCTGCCAGAGCTTGCGCTGATCGAAGCCGACAACATCATGCTTGCCGCCAGTATCCCAGCCACCAGCACCATCGAAACCGACAAGGTTCTTTTCATCTTCAAGCCCTCCCGAAGTTCCACTTCGTGTTTGCTTTGCGTCAGTGTCTCCACGACGACGGCGCTATTTACCAGCGCGATTGAGCGCCGTTTCGTCTCGCAAGCGCTGCTTGTCAACCGTGTAGCTGATCCAACCGATCATCATATCGTCATACGTGGGATCGCCGAAACGCACCACCTGCTTCGGGTCCGGGTTGTACTTATTCCCGGTCGAATTATCGAACAACGCCGTTACGACGATCTTGGTCCCCTTCGGAAGCGCAATCGCCTTCTTCAAGTAGTAGACCGTCTGCCACGAGAAGCTATAATTCGGCACATCGATCATGACTTCGGAACGGCCGTCAGGATAGATAGCTTCGAACTTCATCGCCTTCCCGCGCAGGTGCATGTGCGGCATCAAGGTTTGAAGGTGAATGTCTTCCTTCGCGGTCCAGCACGAAGTGACCTTGTGATTGTCGGCGCCCGCAGGAATCTGGAAGTAGACGTTGGCGATTCCGTGCGTGTAGACATGCTTGTCGGCAGGCTGCTTCGCCAGCACCAACCCGATCGATGAGCGATCCTTCTCGACTTTGCCGGTCGCTTTCGAGTAATGCATCTGCAATAGGATCTTCGAGCCTGCCGGGATTTTCTTGACTGTACCCGGTTCCATCACTCCCGGAGGCATCCCCGGCGCAAAGCCAACAAGCAGATCAAACCCGCGTGACTCCTCTTTCGTGTCCAGCGACTCGCCGTTCCCGCCGTTGGGAAGCGCGCAACCGTCGTCGTGGACGGGCATACCCGGCTTCATGCGCATCAGGAAGCCTTCCTTACGGAACATGGATTTCTTTTCAGCGTCTTGCTGGTACTTCTCGATCTGTTCTTTGGTGAACTGCATCTGCTTGCCGTCCTTCGACGGAGGCGAAACAAACGCGATGATGTGGTGCACGATCTTGCGGTTTCCTGGCCGCGCTTCGGCCGCCTGAACGTAGACGTCTTCTTTGAAGTTGGTCGGGATCTCGAAGTATTGATACTCGTCCGGCCCTGAAGCCTCGAGCGTGAACTCTTCGGGCATCGGCAAAACGATATCGGGCTTGCCGATGATCCAGCCTTCGACGAACTTCGGCGGCGCCGGCAAGTCCTTCGGGTCGCCTTCCTTGGCGTCTTGATCCACCCAAGCGGAGATCGTCTCGATTTGAGCCTGGCTCAAGCGGCGATCGTTCGAGAACTCGCCATAGTGCGGGTCAGCGTGCCAGGGCGGCATCTGTTTGGTGGCGACTTTCTCCTTGATCGCCCGAGCCCACGGACGCGCGTCCTTGTAGCTCAAGAGCGACATCGGCGCAGCTTCGCCTGGACGGTGGCATTCCGCACAGTTCTTATGGAAGATCGGCGCGACGTCACGGGTGAAGGTGACGTCTTTCTTGTTACCGGAATTGGCGCTGCTGGAACTGCCGATTGCGAGCGCGATTAAACAAAGAGCGACGAGAAGGGGGAGGGTGAGCTTCTTGGCCACGAGCCTGTCTCCTTTGGTGGTCTGCTAGGTTGCAGAACTTGGATTTCGAGCACTTCTATCTTATTTCGCTAAGGCTTACGTGTCAAGGGGTTTCTGAGCTTCGTTACAGGTTTTTGCCAAGAAACTTGAGTTGGGACTCAGTTCTCGGCTTTCGACTTTTTGGCTTAGATAGATCGATATAGCGTCGGCTTTTGGAGAGCTGAAACCAATCCTACAGACGTCGGCTCTAAGCGCATTGTGTCAATCCAGGAAGTGTCACAACCGGGCTTGTCGCAAGTTCATCGTGGGGCGTAGCGTGGCCTGGTAATCGCGCGACAACGCGATCTTGAAAGGAGCGAAATCATGCATCGTCTGGTTTCCTCGTTCATAGCAGCGAGTTTATTGCTCTCACCCTTAAGCGCAATTGCGAAACCAAAGCAGGAGTCCAACGCGAACTCATTGCAAAGCGACCTCGGTCAACATCCATCAGTTTGCGAGCACGTCCGAATTACGCTCAATAGCGGCCGCAAGATCGAGAGCGACTTGTATAGGCATCAGCGCGACCAAATTGAGATCAAGCTGAAGGGAGCTATTCAAACAATCCCTGATAAGGACATCAAGCGGATCGAACTTCGGCAAGGCTCGTGTCCTAACATCAAGGTCACACTCAAGACAGGAGAGCAAGTCGAGGGTTACCGGCGGGACCATAATTGCCATGATCGCAATGACTGCAGAACGGAAATCAGAAAGAGGGGTAAAGTGCTAGTCATAGCGGATTCAGACATCAAAACAGTCGCTTTGAAATTCAAAACAACTTTCAGGGAAAAGCTCAAGAACGCCGCGCTAATTCCGGTAATCCCGTTTTCCTACCTGATACTCCTCATTCTTTGCGGCAGGGGAGGGTGCAACGATTTATGACGAGCTTTAGCGTACTCAGACCCTTGCTGACCTTTCCACCGCTTCCAAAGCATTCAACAGAGCTCTACCCACTGGTTCGAGTATCTCCGGCCCGGTCATCTCGGGACTGTCCGCTGGTGTGTGATGAAACCGATGCCCGGCTGCGATTCCAAAAGTTCGATAGCCGGCCTTTAGCATGAACTCGAACTCACCAACCGCGCGGTCTACCGTTGGGGTCAATCCCGAAAGGCCTGCAAATGCATCGGTGAGAACCGGCACGAGATCACGGCTAGTCATCAAGTATCGCCTTGAATCTGGCTCCTGAAGCCGTTTCAAGCCCGTCGCCGTTTCCTCCCACGAGTAAGTCGCAATGCCGGCTCCCAGGTGCAGCCAACACAAGACGCGCTCTGGCGGCGGGGCTAGCTCTTTCAGAAAAGCCTTCATTCCAACCCCGCCCAGCTCGTGACCCGAGGTCGAGACGAACAAGAAGCTGGCGCCAGACGGGCGCCGGCTTGCCCATCGCGCGAGTCCCAGAAACAGCGCTATGCCCGGACCTCTCTCGCCCGCGCAGCGAAACCATCCGCTCTGGGGAGTTGAAACGACGATCCAGTCTTTTCCGCGTTCCATCGTAGCGATGACGTTTTTCGCTTTCGCCGCGCGATCATCTTCGCCCTCCAGCAACAGCGAAACTTTTGCGCCCGACCTCGCCGCAGCCATAAGCCCGGCCTCGTCCCGAGGCCCCACCAACACGACGGGAATCGGCCACGGTTCAACTCCAGCCGGTGAGTTCAGAGCGATGATCTCTTTTGTCGGTCCCTCAGTTATGGCAATAACCGCGGACGCCCCGGCCTTCGCGGCGCCAGAGATAATTTCAGCGTGCCCCGAACCGTTGACCACCGCCGCACGAGCATCGAACGGAAACTTCACAAGCGCGATTGCGCCCTGCGATGACCGAGTCTCGGCGCCTTTGTCGAACACGGCCAGTGTTGCGTCGATCGTCTTTGGACCGGTTGCATGAGGGAACCACAGTGGAAACGCCCTGATGTTTCTATCGCCAAGCGCGAGCCTGGTCTGATGAATGAGGAATTGCCGCAGCTCAAAAGATTGAAATGTCGCCTTCAAGCCGGCCGCGCGGAGTTGTTCAGCCAGCCATTGCGAAGTTCGCAGGTCCACCTCGGACGCGGTTCGATGCTCGCCGCGATTGTAGTACGCGATCACATCTTCAAACAGCTTCGCTCCGGAAAGCGGTCCCAAGTCGCCAACGCGGACGCTCTTCACTTCTCGGCTGCGTCGCGGTCGTTTGCGCTTGATCCGGCCGATCGCGCTTTCGCCAAGCAGAGCGGCGCCGACAAAACTGCCGGCGCCGCGCAGCATTTCACGTCGCGTCACTCTCATCGCTCTCTTGCTTTTCTGTTTCTATTCTCGAGCAGTCACTGCCGTCGAAGCTTGTTAATGTCCACCACCACCGGCAGCGGGTTGCCGTCTTCACGAAGCTTGTACAGCAAGTCACCCTCGACAGCCTTGCGCGCCGCCTTGATGTCAATATTGAACAAGCGCGCGGCGTTCTCGCCCAATATTTTGTTCTTCACTTCGGTGGTGAGCTGCTTGTAGTTGTTCTTCTCGATCATCTGGTCGGGAATCGTGAACGCCTGGAAGCCTTGAATCTGCCAGTGCGGCGGGCCGATCACCGGCGTGTCCGTTCCCCACAGAATGTGATCCGCTCCCAGTCCATCGATCAACGTTCCCAGCATCGTTGCGAACCGTTCTGGAGCTTGAACCATCACTTGCGCCATGGCGCCCATCTCAGCGTAGATGTTTTTCACCTTCGCTTTCTTCCCGTAATCAGCCAACTCCGCGTCCCACGGATACGAGCAATGAAACGCTATGAAGTTCAAATCCGGGAAGTCGGCTGCCGCTCGAACCATATCGCCGGTGTGACAGTAGTCCTCGAGGAATATGCCGGGCAGACCTTTGTGGACGGTTACGTTCTTGACGCGGTGCTTCCGCAGCACCTCGTAGAGCGGGTAGGTGTTCTTCTCATCATCCATCCGCCAACCGCGCGTGTCGGGTCCGGGAGGATAGAGTTTGAGGCCGTCGATCTTTAGCGCCTCGCATTGATATGTGAGCGACTCGACCGCCGATTTGCCATCAGGCGGATCGACGCAACCGAGCACCCTGATTCTCGCGGGCGCCATCGAACGGATCATCGCCGCTTCGCGTGGAGGGAAGAGATCGATGCCGTCAAAGGCCCCCTTCATTCCGAAGCTGTTCAGGAAAGCGATGTCGGTCTGGCTTTGCATGAAGATGTCGTCGAAGAGCATCACGCGGCCCATGTCGGCGACCGGCACCGGCCGCCCGATGACCGAGGCTCGCGCGCCAGCCAGAGTCTTGAGAAAGGTCTCGCCTCGCGGCGACATCTTTGCGATTCCGCCGGCGCGCCACCACACGTGGGTTTGAAGATCGATCAGCAGCGGCGGCTTGAGCGTTGCCGTGTCGCGATCGGCGATTCGCTCGACGGCCGTTAGATCGAGAAAGCTTTCTTTCGAGAGCGTCCGCGCGACCGAGCGCCGTTGAAGAAAAGTGAGTCCGGCCGCGCCGGCGGCGGTGAGCTTGAGCATCTCTCGTCGCGATACTTTTGGAGAGCCCTGCTGGAGATCTTTCGAGTTCGACATTCAGCCTCCTGGGAAGAGTTTGAGAGCAACTGCGCCGGTGAACTTACCACAAGAATCGGTGCGCGGTCACGTAACACTTTCGCGAGAGGCGGGTGAGGGGTCTTGGCGCCTTTGCGTCTTTGCGTTGAAGGCCTCACGCTCAGACGCAAAGCCGCAAAGAACTAACTACGTTACGGCTTCTTCTCCGCCGCGCGCTTCATCGGCTCAAGCCGTTGATGCAGCGCCTCTGCCTCCGCGTCGGCCGCCGGTGGATTCAACACCCGAGCCAGGAACTCGAGCGCTTCAGTCGTGCGAGGCCGAAGCGTGCGCCCAACGTGATCCGCGCCGCGCACCAGATGATACTCGTGCGCAATCTTGTACTCCCAAAGCACGCGGTGGATGAACTCCGTGCCTTCGTGGATGTTGAAAGCGTCCAGACCGCCGACGTCGAAATAAATCTCCAATCCCGAAGCGCGAATCTTGTCGGCGTTCGCAACACAAATCGAGGCGGGATTATTGGCTTCCCAATATGCTTCGTCAAACGGCTTGCCGAAGATCGTCTGCATCAACTCATCGCTGCGATAGAATCGATTCCGCGGCTTGACGTCTTTCCACTTCAGCGCGGGATCGATGCCCGGCTCGAGCGCCGCAATCCCTTCAAACCGGTCAGGGAATTTGAAACCAAGCCTCAACGCACCCAGGCCTCCCATCGAGATTCCGAACAGCAAGGTCCCCTTGCGTTCGCGGGTGACCTTGTAGGTCTGCCTCAAGTGTTCGAGAAACGGGCCGATGATGAACGACTCCCACTTCTGCGAGCCGTCCTTGTAATCCATGTAGAATGATCGCGAGGCGCTCGGCGTGACGACCACCATTTTCGGAAGCGTACCCGCCTTCCACATGTCGTCGATCGTGGCGCGCATTCGATTGAGGAAGCCTCGATCACCCCCGCCGCCATGCAAGAAGAGCAACAGAGGCAGCGGGTCTTTCGCTGTCTCGTATCCATCGGGAAGCAGGACGTTGTATTCAACCGGCGCAGGCAAGAGTTTCGTTTCGATTTTTGACTCGATGAGCTGGCTGGCGTTAGCGTTCATCGACGCGGCGAAGCATGCGCCGGTAAGGACCACCAGATGGAATATCTTTCGAATCATAGATAGCTCCACGGTTCGCGGACCCCTGGCTTTGCTTGATCGTTGAAGACCAGAACAATATCAAAACCAACCGAAAGCTCAAGCGCCGTTGCCACCGCAAGCGATCAAGCGTCGGTGGCGGCAACAGCTTCTATCTCGATCTTGAATCCGTAGTGGAGGTCCTTGACCGGGACGACAGCCCGCGCGGGCCGATGATCGCCCATCATTCTGGCGTAGACAGTGTTCACTGCGCTCCACAAGTCGATGTCGGAAATGTACACCGTCATCTTCAACACCCGGCTCAAACGGCTGCCGGCCGCTTTGAGGATTTCATCGATGTTCTTCAGGCACTGTTCGGTCTGCTGTTCGATTGAACCTGTGAGTCTTTCGCCGGTGAGCGGGTCGATGGGGAGCTGGCCGGCTACAAACACGAGCCCGTTGTAGACGACAGCTTGAGAGTAATGTCCCCCGGCCGCGGGCGCGTTAGGAGTTGAAACAGTTGATATGTCCATCGCTCAAACCTCCAAGTATCGATTCGAGTTCCCGGTTCAATCCCGGAGGGATGCCGGAATAAAGCCACGGGTGAGTCCGCGAACCCGTGGGCCGTACGACAGCAAAGCTCCCGAACCCGCGTAGAGGGTGACGGTCAACGAAGCGGTTGCGACGGTGCAATGTTTGAGAAACACCGTCTTAAAGGAGTTAGGCGCGATGAGCGTGTTGGCCGCCACGCGCTTCGCGGGTTTGTCTGCCCACCTGACCCGATCCACGGGTTCGCGGACTCACCCGTGGCTTTATTCCCCCACCCGCTTCGCGGGTTATCGTTGCCCCTTCCGCCTCACTCCACGGGTTCGCGGACTCACCCGTGGCTTTGTACCGACACCCTTCCAGGGTTAACTGCTCGGGCATCGTCCTCTGATTGACCAACAATCTCCGGCGTCGGTAATTCACACCTTCTGCTCTTTCCATTTTCCTCGACGGAACACCACGATCGCCACCACTGCCAGCAACGACTCGGCTATTGTGATCGCCGCGAACACTCCCTTCGCCCCAAACCCAAACGGAATTGCCAGGCTGTAAGCCAGTGGAATCTGGACCAGCCAGTAGCAAAACAGGTTGATAACCGTCGGGGTGTTCGTGTCACCCGCCCCGTTGAACGATTGCACCATCACCATTCCGTACGCGTAGAACACGTAACCGTAACTGATGAATCGCAACGCGGACACGCCGTATGGAACAACCGCCGGGTCGGTAGTGAATATGCCGATCAGCCGCTCGGCAAAAACGATGAACGTGATCGCCACCAATCCCAAAAAGCACATGTTGGCGAAGCCGGTCACCCATACCGACCGCTCCGCGCGCTCCGGCTTCCCTGCCCCGAGGTTCTGACCCACCAGCGTCGCAGCCGCGTTGCTCATGCCCCACGACGGCAAGATCGCGAAGATGATGATTCGCAAAGCCACCGTGTAGCCCGCAAGCGCCGCATCACCGAACACCGCTACTATGCGCACCAGCCCGAGCCAGCTCGCCGTGGCCACTAGAAACTGGAACATTCCTCCCAGCGAGATGCGCACCAGTCTGAGCATTACCTGAGCATCGAGCCGCGCTCTATGCCAGTCAACCTTGACCCGCCCTCTTCCGCTGAACAGATACCAAAGCTGAAACAAGACGCCCACACCGCGTCCGATCGTCGTTGCTATGCCTGAGCCGGTCACGCCGAGCTCGGGAAACGGACCCAGCCCGAAGATCAAGCACGGGTCGAGAACGATGTTGATCACGTTTGCGATCCACAGCACTCGCATCGCGATCGAAGCGTCGCCGGCTCCGCGAAACACGGCGTTGATCAGGAACAACAGCATAATCACGACGTTTCCGCCGAGAATCACTTGCGCGTATCCGGTGCCAATCGCCATCACGCCTTGCGAGGCGCCCATCAACCTGAACATTTGCGGCGCGAAAGCGATGGCGATGATCGCGACCGGAATGGAAACGACTATGCCGAGAATGATCGATTGAACCGCGGCGACCGAAGCCCCGTGATGGTCCTTTTCGCCGATGCGACGCGCGACGGTGGCGGTGGTAGCCATGCTCAAGCCCATCGCGACGGCGAAGACCATCGTCAGGAGCGACTCGGTTATTCCCACGGTGGCTGTCGCTTCGGCGCCGAGGTGGGCGACCCAGAAGACGTTGATGATGCCGAACAGCGACTCCATCATCATCTCGAGCACCATCGGCACGGCTAGGAGAAAGATGGCGCGCCCGATCGAGCCTTCGGTGAAGTCCTGCTGCGAGCCGACGACGGCTTCGCGGAGAAAGCTTACCCAGCCCCTGACTCCTGAATCATTTCGCGAATCATCTCTCGCCTGCTCGTGCGAAGATGCGGCATCATTTAGTTCTGGTTTTCTCGCTTCCATTCATTAGCCTTCAATTGTCGGTTGAGAACAGTAATTGAGAACGATGGACGTACGCGTCAGGTTCAGCCGCACTTACGGCGGTTCACCGTTGCGTCGTTCCACTCGCCGCCATCGCTCGGACCGCGCCGCGAGGCTTCGAGAAGGATCAGGTTGGGCTCAAAAGCTTTTCATGTTGGCGAACTGAATATCATCCGAGCGGTGGGATAGTCAAATAGAATTTATTTAATGGAGTCGGCTCGCCCCGTCGAAGTCGAGCGACCTCAAACTGGCGGATAAGATTTCTCCGTCCCTGGCTCGACTTCAAGCGAGGGATGAACGCGAGCCTTCTCATCGCCTCGATCAAGCCATCTCTGCAGCATCAACCATCCGATGCCGGGAACCGCGAAGGCTAAACCAAGAACGGTCGCCATTCGCCGCGCCCCAAGTCCCGGGTAGTCCACCCCTAGCCCCGTCACATAAGTCGAGACCGACATCGTTAGAGTCAACAGCGCCATCTCGAGAGCGAACACTCGGCCAAGGAATCTGTCCGGCACCGTCATCTGCAAAAGCGTAGTGGAAAAAACCCATTGAATGCTGCCACCTGAGTGCGCGCCCAGCACACAGATCAATGCAACAGCCATCACCGGCGAATGCGCGAACAGAAGATAGAACGCAGCCGAGACGAAGAACGCGATTGAGATCGCCTTTCGCATCGTGCGCGGCTCACCGCTGGTGATGACCCCTGCGATCATCGGCCCGATCAGTGCGCCGAGCCCTCGAGCCGCGTACATCAGCCCTATCGAGGCGGCGCCGTCGCGGCCAATCGGGAATATCTGCTTGCCATAGATCGTCAGCAGCAGCAGCACCCCGCCGCCCAGACCCCAGCCGCTCTTTACCAATAGAAGAGCCATCACTCGAGGGTTCGTTTTTAAGTACCGCCCGCCTTCGATGAGGTCGGTCACGCCTATCGCGTCGGCCAACGACAGATGCTGAGCCCGCTCGGGCCTCTCGGCCGTTAAGCGCGCGCGCAACGCCCAGATGTATCCGGCGGACACGAAGAACGAAAGAGCATCGACAATGAAAGCGGTGTTGCGCCCGAAGGCATCGGTCACCACTCCGCCCAGCGCTGCGCCGAGGGCCAGTGTCACTGACCACGACGCAGCCGATAACGCATTTGCTGGAATCAGCTCTTCTTTCGAGACAATATTCGGGATAGCCGCGGACTTCGCCGGCTCGAAGAAAGTGGACACAGCTATTTCCATCGCCGCAAGCACGTAAACGATCCATACATGCTCGGGACGTTGCACAAGCAAGAAGCCCAGCACCAGAAACCCGCGAACGATGTCGGATACGATCATCACCGTCTTGCGGTTGAATCGATCGGCGACCACGCCCGCGAGCGGTCCGACAAAGAAAGAAGGCAGCAGCTTGATGATTAGGATGTAGCCGACCGCTTCGCCTGATCCGGTCAGACTGAGCAGAAGAGTAAACAGCGCGACTGAGTTGAACCAGTCTCCGGTTTGCGAGACCAACTGGCCGATGAACAGATTGCGGAAGTCGCGATTGCCGCGGAGGAGTTCGATGTAGCCCACGGCTCGCCCCGGCGGGTTCTCGCTCATTCGAGCATTGTAGTGACGAGGAGAGAGGCTTTCAACGAAAGGCTTTGCACCCGAACAATGTTCGTAGTTCGGCCTTCAGGCGGAAGTTCGTAGGCTGGCTCTCTCGCAATGCCGTACAAACTTCCGCCTGAAGGCCGAACTACAAACATTGCTTGACCGATCAAGCGTTGATATTGGCCTCGAGGATCTCCGGATAAATCTTCCAGTGCGCAAAAGGCTCCTGCTCCAGCTTAGCCTGCAGACCGCGCAGCTCGCTCAGGAAAGTCCGAAAGGCAGCAGCTCCCTGCTCGTCAATTGCCAGGTACGAAAAGTCCTGCAAAAGCTGAGCGCGGCTCACGTTAAGATTGAAGTTGGCGTTGACCAGGCGCTGGTACACATCGAGCGGCTCGCGCTGACCGTTCTTGTAGACGCGCGCCGGCTGGATGTGAGTCCACACCTGATAATTCCAGAGCCCAGTGCCTAGAATCTCATGCTCGACTGATGCAAGGTAGATGAACGCCGCAATCAACCGGGCGGCGCTTTCGATCGTGATTGGGCTCCCGAGCAGCTTTTGGACGCCGCCGGGTATCATTCGCTGAAGTTCGTCGATCCATGATTGGAAGCTTGCGTCGGCGCGTAGTTGTTGGTCAGAGGAATAGTACAGGTGCAGGTACGCCAGGGCATGCGCGTGCATAACGTCGAAAAGGGCCTGGCGGTTGGCCAGGGCTGGTGTTTCAAAACCTGCGTGCTTGATGCCGCGCCGTTGGGCGTCTAGCGTGGGATCCAGAGTGGTGATGTCATATTCGTTGTACGTTTCCTCGAACAGCTTGCACATACCCTGGTGGGTGAAGCTGAAAATCGTCTCGAAGTCACCGCCTTTGACCATCTGGCCTTTCGTTACGAGCTCGTTGCTGTACTGCGTTCCAAATATGTGCGGCCACAGCAGGCGTCTCACCGGATGATTTGCGGGCAGGCTGTTACGCGTCGCCATCGCCAGAGGCGCGCCGGAAGCGAGATGGACCCAATTGAAGTGGCGTACTAACGAGACATGCGTCGTAGCCGCACACAGCGCTATCTTCTCGGCCATCTCCCAGTTCGCATCGCCCGGTTTGCAGGCGCCCAACTCGCACTCGATCTGCGCCGCCTCAAGCCGCCGCGCCGGCTCGTCGACGCGGAATCTCACTCGAACGCCGAGCGAGCGCAGACCTTCGTGGTGCTCGTAGCGCTCGAGTTTCCGAAAATCCCATTGGTAACCGCCTTCGGGCGCTTTCTCAACGAAGCAAGCATAGGGACCTGCAACCGCTAAGTGCCCGAGGTCGGCTCGATTCTTATACTCATCTGGCAACACCGGCACAGGGAACAAGTCTCGGTGTGCGCTGGAGTACGCCTCATCAATCGCCTTTTGGGGATCGGCGTCAATCGGGGGCAGTCCGTCCTCCATTGGAGAAAGCACACCGTACATCGCCACCTGAAACTCATAGAACGCGTGCTTAAGCCTTTCGGCCTCATCGGCGGGCACGTGATCGGCGACCAGAATATTGGGAATGGGGATACCGGAGAATTGGCTCGCAAGGCTTACAGGCTTCAATTTGCGTTTATCGTCGCCCGGAATAGGGATCACCGCCGGTTTGTTGCGGCTAAACTTCGCCATAGCGATCCTGTTCCAGAATCGTTTCCTGAGTGCCCACATAAGCGCCTATCCTCCCTCAATCTTATTGTGGCAACGGTGGTGCTCTGATTCACAGGCCTGCTTCAGCCCTTCACTCTGGACCAGAGCGCAAAGGCATTTATTACATTGCGCAGCGTCGGGGATAATACCATGGTAACGCTCGGTAAAACCGTCGCCATTTGTGACTGCGGGGTGGTCGTGGTTTCCCCCTATGACGGCAGACGCCAGAACTCCCTCAATCATCCAAATTCTCTCTGGACTATCGGTGCGGACCCTCAGCCCCGGCCGGCCTGTATGGGGTGCTGTTTGTCCGCGTATTCTGCTGCGTTGCGCGATAGTAGTTTAGAGGGCCGCTCAGTTTTTGCGTTTGCGTCGCTTCCTCTTACCGGGTTTCCTATTCACATCGCAGCGCGATCATCGGATCAATCTTCGTAGCCCGGCGGGCTGGCACTAAGCAGGCTACCAGAGCCACTCCTATGAGCGCAGCGCTTGAAACTGCAAACGTAACGGGATCGGTTGCGCTCACTCCGTACAGCAACGAAGACATGAGCCGGGTCAATGCGAACGCAGCCGCAAGTCCCACAGCCACTCCAGTCAACGCTAGCAAAAGTCCCTGCCTCAAGATCATCCGCACCACAATGCCGGCGTCGGCTCCAAGCGCCATGCGGATTCCAATCTCGCGAGTTCGTTGCGCCACCGAGTGCGCGATCACGCCGTAAATGCCAATCGCCGCCAGTCCGAGCGCCAACAACCCGAAGATGCCTATCAGCCCGGCGGCTGTGCGTTGCTGCCACAGAGTGCTTTCGATCTGCTGGGTCATGGTTTTCACGGCATACAGCGTCAAGTCTCTATCGAGCGCATCGACCTCACCGCGAATCGCCGGAATAAGCGCGTTTGGATCGCCGCTGGTGCGCGCCACAAGCGTCGCCCTCCCGTCGTAACATTGCAGCTCCGGAAGGTAGAGCAGCATAGGCATATCGGCCAGCAGAGAACGATGCTTGGTGTCACGGGCGACTCCAATGATCTCGACGGGAAGACGAGACGCATCGTTCCAAAACGGCACTGAGAGCCGCTTTCCAATCGCGCTCTCCTCGGGCCAGAGCTTCCTGGCGAGCTGTTCATTTATGATGGCGACTGGTGTGGCGCCGACTCTGTCCTGGTAGGTGAACTCACGTCCTTGTAAGAGCGGGATGCCCAGCGTCTGAAAGTAGCGCGGCGCGATTCGGTTCGCATCCACTCTCACGCCGAGATCGTCTCGAGCGCGCAATAGCTCTAGAGGCGGCTGCTCACCGACGTGAAACACCGACAACCTGTCGCTCCAGTCATTGGGTGGAACCGTCTTCGCGAGGCTGGAGGAAATCACGCCCGGGAGTGCATCGACCCGTTTGATCAGTTCTTCGTAGAACGTTCTACCTTGCGATTCAGTATAGCCGCGAATTGTGAGGTCCATCGACATCAGCGCCATATTCTCGCTGTCGAAGCCTCGATCCATCGTCACCGCCTTCCGCATCGTTCGCGCGGCGAGACCCGCGCCAATGAGCAACACCAGCGAGAGCGCGACTTGTGCGACGACGAGATACCCTCGCAGACGCGACTTGCGGTGTCCGGAACTTGGCGCTCCATCCTTGAGCGATGTCACCAGATCAACCTTTGAGGCTTGCCACGCCGGCGCGAGAGCAAATACAACCGCAGTCAATATCGAAAGCGCCGCAGTGAAGGCGAGGACCCGGCCGTCTGGGGTGATATCGACGCCGCGCAGCCCGTAAGCAGGTTGCTGAAAGGCGAGAATCAGCTCGACGGACCACGGAGCCAGTAGCAACCCCAAAGCTCCGGCAATCAACGAGAGCATCAGGCCTTCGGTCAGCAACTGTCGGACGAGACGGCCCCGAGTGGCTCCCAGAGCCAGCTTCACGGCAATCTCCCTCTTGCGCGACGTCGCCCGAAGCAGAAGAAGATTCGCGACGTTGCTGCAAGCTATCAGTAGCAGCAGCAGCACTGCCGCAAGCAAGAGCGCCAGAAAGTTGCGGAGGCTTACCCGGTCATCGGAATCCAGTCCGACCCCTGCCAGAACTGAGACGCTCCTGCCTGCGTCGGTGTCGGGATAACTCTGCTCGAGCCCGCGAGCGATCGCCGACAATTCCGCTTGAGCCTGTTCCACCGCGACCCCTGGTTTGAGCCGGCCGAACAAGCCGAGCCACCCAGCGGATCGATCGTTGAACCAGTGGCGCCCCATCGTTCTCGGCATCGCCTGAACTTGCATCTTGATCGGAATCCAAACGTCGTAGGATCCCCCGGTTTCTGTTCCGCTAAAGTTCTTTCCGGCAACGCCGACAATCGTGAACTCGGTGTCGTTCAGCTTCACGCTGCGGCCCTCGACGTCCGGGTCGCCGCCGAATGCTCGACGCCATAGACCGTAGCTCAGCACGGCTACCGGGTGTGCGCCGGGCTGGTCATCGTCATCGGGTGAAATCAGACGTCCTAATGCGGGCGTCACTCCAAGGACCGAAAAGTAGTTGCCGCTGACAAGGTCGCCTCTCAGCCGCTCGGCCACGCCGTTGTTGAAACTGAGCGGCGTCCCGCAATGCGCCGCCAGCCCGGCAAAAGAGCTGTTGTGGTCGCGGTAGTCCACGTAGTCCGGATAGCCAAAGCTGTATTGCACCTTTCCGTTTTGCGTGCGCTCGAGCGTGACGAGTTGATCGGGTCCCTGGACGCCGGGCAAAGGACGGAGCAAAACCCCATTGACCAAGCTGAACATGGCGGTGTTGGCTCCGATGCCAAGCGCGAGAGCGATGATCGCGGTCGCGGTGACGCCAGGAGACTTGGTAAGGAGCCGAGCCGCGTAACGCAAGTCTTGCCAGAAGCCTTCCATAGTTGTCCCTCACGTCAATGAACGTTCCGTGCAACCTTAACCCGTTAGACGGATGAATCGGCTGTTTTCTTCCAAGAGTCTGCCGTCGTTTAGCACACTCTGAACCGCCGACGCATGTCTCTACTCTTTCAAACAGTTCCGTCGAGAGCAAGCCTGGCGTGGGTTAAGAGCGCTGACCGAGTTATGGTATAAGAGAGTCTCAGCAGAAAGGCTCAGCTAATAAGGTGGGGTAATGCACATCGAGTCTCTGAAAGTCTTTTGCGATCTCATTGACACGCGGAGCTTCTCGAAGGCGGCGACCAAAAACTTCATCTCGCAATCAGCGGTGAGTCAGCAGATCCGCGCCTTAGAAGAGAAATTCAACCGCAGGCTGGTAGAGCGAAGCCGCGGGGGCAGCCTGGTGCCGACCGACGCAGGAATGACGTTTTATCAGGGTTGTCGCGAAATCATGGATCGCTTTAATAGCCTCACCGAGGAGATGAAAGGGTTGGGCAACATCGTCAGCGGCCAGGTGCGGGTTGCGACGATCTATTCCGTGGGCATTCACGAGCTGTCGCCCGTGCTTAAGCGCTTCATCAAGTCGTTTCCGCAAGTCAACGTTCACATCGAGTACAGCCGCCCCAACAAGGTGTACGACGATGTCATCAATCACGTGATCGACATTGGGATCGTGGCTTATCCGACGCCTCGGCCTCAGATCGAAATAATACCGTTTGGAAATGATCCGCTTGTTCTGGTGTGCAGCCCCGAACACGAGCTTGCAGCAAAAAAACGACTCGATATCGCCAGTCTTGATGGGCAGCGGTTCATCGGGTTCGAGCGTGACATTCCAACCCGTAAAGCGGTCGACAAAATTCTGCGAGACCGCGGCGTCAGTGTGCAGTATGTGATGGAACTCGACAACATCGAGACCGTCAAGCAATCGGTCGAAGCCGACCTGGGGGTGACCATCGTCCCGCGAGCTACGATTCAAAACGAAGTGCGAGCCGGCACGTTGCGCGCCGTGAATTTTACGGAGAGTTTCGCGCGGCCGATTGGGATCATCCATCGCAAAGGGAAGATACTCAGCGCGGCCGCTCGCAAGTTTATTGAGATGTTGACTGAAGGACAGGCAGTCGCCAAGGACTCGCTCTCGTAGTAACGAATCTATTCGTTTCGTCTCGATCAAGCGAATGAATTCGCCACTGCGAGCTTGAATTGGTTGATCGCTGCTTTGACAAGCCCGCAAGCGCGCGGCTATCATACAGCTTCGTCATTACGGGGCGTGGCTCAGCCTGGTAGAGCGCTCGGTTCGGGACCGAGAGGTCGTTGGTTCAAATCCAATCGCCCCGACCATTGCTTCAAGTGAATTAGCGAGAGCAGAATTCGGCTCTCGCTTTTTCTTTTGAGGGAAGCTGAAGACCAGGGCGTTGGCACTCGCGGTGTCCTGGCCGGGTGCGAATCGGCGTGAACGACTCCACGCCCAATGAAAGAGGGGCGAGGTTGGCCCTCGCCCCTTTGATTTTCATTCTAACGCTCCGGACTACTTCTTTTCGCCCTTCGAAGTAGAGAGCATAGCCTCGACGCGAGCCAGTCGCTCGGCAAGTTCTGCGTTCTGTCGCTCGAGCTTCACCATCTCCGCGTTCTTCTGGGTGATCCTATCGCTGAGCGTCGTGATGTAGATGTGGGCTTTTTCGATCTCTTCCAGCATCCCACGCATTCGCGCGCCGATCTCGACGACCTCTCGACCGTGCTCATCAACCTTCCTGCCGCCCACGGCGGGCAGGTGTTTGTTTGTCCACATGAAGTCGGCGTGCTCTTCGATGGATTCGAGGTTGTAGGTCGGCTCGAAGACATAGTCTGCGAAAAGCTGAATGCCTCGCTGGAAAATTGTGCCGTTCACATCCAGCTTTCCGGCCGGAGTCGTCGTCCCGATACCGACGTTGCCGGCGTTCTGAACGGTTACGACGTCACCGTTCACGGTGTTGAACAAACGCATGTCGTCTCCGGTGGGGTTATACCAGATTTGGTTCGCTCCGCTGCCGTCCCGGGGCGCTGCTAGAAACCCGCCGTTCGCTCCCGAAGCTCGAACTGGCCCCACGACGTCAAGTTTATCGGCCGGCGATGCCGTCCCGACCCCAACGTTGCCGCTGGCTGATATATCGATGCTGCTCGTTGGCGCTCCGGGACGGATTCTGAAGGGCAGCCGGCTGCCGCCGGTGACATCGCGCACAAAGAAGTTGGCTTCATTGCCGGCAATGTCCCAGGTCTGGGCCGTGAATCCGCTCGCGGCGGTCTGCTCCAGCCGGTGTGCCGGCGTGTCGCCTGTAGCGATGTGCAGATCCAACACCGGAGTCGCAGTGCGCAGCCCTACTCGGCCGGTGCTACTCACCTTAAGCGAGTTGGCCGGCGCACCCGCGTCGACTTCAAACACAATGGTCCCAGCCTCCGAATTGCCGGCAGCGCCCTGGTCTACGAACCCCAAGAAACTTGCGCCACCCGCCGCTGAACTGTTCGCCCTTATCTGCCAGTTGTTAGTTGGGAAGCCGGCGCCACTCGTGTCGTCGAACTGGATCCGCGTGTTGTTCTCTTTCAGCCTGATCGTGTCGAAGCCGAAGTTTTCATTGTTGACGCAATCCAGCCCAATGCAGGCGCTGCCCTGGATGATCACATCGTCCGGAGTCACCACATCCTGTATTACGACGGTGCCGCTACCCTTCTTCTTGCTCTGAACCTCGTTGGCGGCTCCACTTGAGTTCTGCTTCGGCTCTCGCGGTTCCTCGCCATCTTCAGGAGATCCCGTAAGAACCGCGCCTTTCTCTATTAAAAAGGAGCCAGATTGAACCGGGACGCTGGCCGGCAATTTGCCGCTCTTTTGCAACTCTTGAATGACCTCCGCGGTGTTGCCCTTCTCCCTTGAAGCCGCCAGAGCCTTCCTCACTTCGCGGCTCAGGTTCGGGATCACGCGCAATTCGTAGGAGTAGGAACCGTCGGGCAGGTTGAAGCCTTTGTCATCGGTGAGCTTAAACGAAGGAATAGCGTCTGCCTCGAACTCCTTCCTGAATACTTCGCCGCTGGGCGCCGACACGGTCAGGACGATGCGGCCGTATTCAACCTGCGGCTGCCATCTCACTTCCGTTCGGTCAGCAGCAACAGCCGCAACGGAATCAACTCTTGAGGATTGACCCAGGGCCGCAACGCTGGCGCACATAGCAAACACTAGATAGGTGAAAAAACGCACTGTCTTCTGGTTTTTCATTGTCGTTCCTCCTAGGCGGTTGTGACGTTAACGGAAACCAATTCCGATCGGGACATCACGCCGAAAATCCGGCGCGATGTGACGTTCTGCACAGTTCTGATACTTGGCGGCCCCGATCATTTCAAAGCCGGATTGCTCTGTCAAGGTGATTCTTGCCGCCAAAGGGAAGCGCCGCCCGGCACTCGCGTTGAAAACCGATGTCCCATCAGCCCCGTGTGTTCTTTGTTCCCTGATCCGTCCGAAAGAGCGGTAGTCAGTTTCCAGAAGACTCACAGCCCGTTTGCCCGCCCCTAACCTCGGCTTCGGGTGACAACACGACTGGACGGATGATATAAGAAACGCGAAGACGATCGGCAAAACCAAATCGTCTTTTTCGAGCGGCAAGGCTATCGCGGACTTCTTCGGCTACAAACTCCTGGGACGAGACTCGTGAGCTAAGGCAGATCCAAATCGATTCCGCGGAAGCTTGCGAGGCTTGCGTATGACCGTAGCTCGGCGATTCATAGTCAGAGGACGAGTTCAGGGGGTTGGCTTCCGGTATTTCGCGATTCGAGCTGCTCGACAAGCGGGTGTCGACGGCGCCGTTCGAAACCTCGCAGATGGAACCGTCGAGGCAATCGCGGAAGGCCCGGCCGAGGCGATCGCCGAGTTCCGCGCGGCGCTTGAACAGGGACCGTCCTACGGTCACGTCACTCAGGTCGACGAGACACGGACGCAGCCGACCGGGCGCTACACGGGATTCGATGTTGTATCTTGATGAATAAACGAGGAGACATTAGTGGACAATCTCAAAGAGATGATCAGAACCGTTCCTGATTTTCCGAAACCGGGGATCAAGTTTTACGACATCACCACGCTGCTGAAAAATGCTTACGGTCTTCGAACCACCATCGATCGCCTGGTCGAGTGCATAGATGATCCAAACATCGACACGGTGATAGGCATGGAGGCTCGTGGATTTATCTTCGCGCCGGCCCTCGCCTATCGTTTGAAAGCCGGGTTCGTACCGGTGCGCAAGCCGCGCAAGTTGCCGGCCGCTATCGAGTCGATAACCTACGACCTGGAATATGGCACCGACACACTCGAGATTCACAAGGACGCGATCGGCGAAGGGCATCGCGTCATAATCGCCGACGACCTGCTGGCTACCGGGGGCACGGCGCGCGCGGTCGTTGACCTGGTCGAAAGACTCGGCGGAGTCGTGGCAGGGCTCGCGTTCGTTGTCGAGCTGAACTTCTTGAAGGGGCGCGACCGCTTTCCAGGCTACAAGATTGCGTCGTTGCTCAGGTACGACGACTAGTTGATCCGCGGCATATCTAGACAGGCGAAAAGAGTATCTGTTAGTTTAGGACCGATGTGCTCCCGTAGCTCAGCTGCATAGAGCGTCCGCCTCCTAAGCGGAAGGTCGCGCGTTGGAGTCGCGCCGGGGGCACCATTTAAACTTCCGCGAAACTCCCTGATCCCAGGAAACAAATGTCAAACCCCCTATTCGATCTAACCGGCAAAGTGGCAATTGTCACCGGTTCAACAAAGGGCATCGGACGAGCGATCGCCGAGGCGTTGGCGCGCGCCGGCGCCAACGTCGTCATCTCGAGCCGGAAGGCCGACAATTGCGAAGAAGTCGCCAACGCCATCAAGGCTGAAGCTCTCGACGCAACGGCCATCCCCTGCCACATCGGCAAGCGAGAGGACGTCGAGCATCTCGTCTCTGAAACCAGGAAGCGTTACGGCAAGATCGACGTGCTGGTGTGCAACGCAGCCGTCAATCCCTACTACGGCCCGATGTCCGGCTTGAGCGATGATGCGTTCACCAAGGTCATTGACTCAAACGTCCGCAGCAACGTCTGGCTCTGCAACCTGGTGATTCCGGAGATGGCCGGGAGAAAAGATGGCAGCGTGATCGTCGTTTCGAGCATCGGTGGGCTCAGAGGCTCGCACCATCTCGGTATCTATGCCATTTCGAAGGCCGCCGATTTTCAGTTAGCGCGAAACCTGGCTGTCGAATGGGGGCCGCAAAACGTCCGGGTCAACTGCATCGCGCCGGGACTTGTCCGCACCGACTTCGCTCGCGCGCTGTGGGAGAATCCGGAGTTGTTGGCCAAGGCTGAAGCGGCTACTCCGCTGCGCCGCATCGGCGAGCCTGATGACATCGCCGGAGCCGCGGTTTTTCTTGCATCGCGCGCCGGCAATTGGACGACGGGCCAGGTGATTGTGATCGACGGCGGCGTGACCATCGGCCCAGGTTGAGTGTGGATCGACGCTATGCTTGAAACCGGTCAACAGGCTCCGAGCTTCTCTCTCACACGGCTGGATGGAAAAGCGTCTGAGTTTGAGAGTGGCCGTCAATCGAAGCCGCGCCTCGTTGTGTTTTTCGAGACGGATTGCCCGACCTGCCGGTTGACGATTCCTTATCTCAATCGCCTCTCGCG
Source organism: Acidobacteriota bacterium (assembly GCA_038040445.1). Taxonomy (NCBI): domain Bacteria; kingdom Pseudomonadati; phylum Acidobacteriota; class Blastocatellia; genus Candidatus Onstottus; species Candidatus Onstottus frigus. The sequence goes on from JBBPIG010000002.1 coordinate 350,645, forward strand.
CGAGCTTGGCGAGGCATCGGACATTCTCGGCATATCTCAAGACGGTGAGCACCCGACGCGAGAGTTGGTCGAGCAAGCTCCGATAGAATTTCCGGTCGCGCTTGATCACGGCCTCAACGTCAGTAAGATTTATGACCCGGTGGCGGTGCCAACACTCTTCCTCATCGGCAGCGACGGCCACATCCTTCAAACTCTAAGCGGCTTTGATAAGCGCGCCTTGAATGAAATCGCGACGGCGATGGCCGGCGAACCACTCACAATAGCCGAGCCCTTCGACGGCGCGCCCGATACCAAGTTCGGATGCACGTCCCGGCATCTTGAAGCTGGCTCCGAAGGGGACCTCGCAGCCGCAGCGAACCCTTACATCAAGCGAGCCGCGCGCGCTACGCGCATCGAGCTGGACGACTCGATCGACCCTTTCGAGTACTGCATGGCGTTTGGCGATCCGCTGCCGGTGATTCCGCCGACCGTCGATCGAGTCGAGCGCATGCTCGCAGCCGCCTCGCCGTCGCCAGATGAAGTTATCGGGCTGATTCCGCCCAACTACGGAGCGGCAACCGTGGAAAAGATCGCCGCCAACGCAGTGATGGCAGGTTGCAAGCCAGAGATGATGCGCGTATTGATTCCGCTGGTGCGAGCCGTGTGCGATGAGCGCTTCAACATTCACGGTGTGCAGGCGACCACTCATTTCGCCGCGCCGCTCGTGATAGTCAACGGGCCGATTCGCGGCGAGCTGGGCTTCGCTTGTGCAAGCAACGTCTTCAGCAACGTCGCTCGCGCGAACAGCACGCTGGGCCGCGCGCTGCAGTTGGTATTGACCAATCTGGGAGGCGCGCGACCCGGCGAGATCGATATGTCCACGCTCGGAAACCCGGGCAAGTTCTCCTACTGCATCGCCGAAAACGAAGAAGAGAATCCGTGGTTGCCTTTGCACGTCGAAATGGGTTTCAGGCGCGAGCAGAGCACCGTGACCCTGTTCGCCGCTGAACCGCCGCACGGTGTAAGCGAACATATGGCGCGTGAGGGAAAACAGATCTTGAAGGCAATCAGCCGCGCGCTTGCGACGGTGTGGTCATATCGGGTATGCGCGGGCGTCGAGGCGCTGGTAGTGCTTTGCCCCGAGCACGTGAAGACGCTTCATCGCGACGGCTTCACCAAGCAAGCCGTGCGCGAGTTCCTATTTGAGAACACCGGCATTCCGATTCGAGACTATCAACACGGCGCAGGCGAAGGGACTCAGTATGTGAAGCTCTACAGGCAGGCAGTGATCGACGGCGAGCCCTGCTACTTGAAGTTTCCCGACCGCGCGGCAATCAAGCTCGTGGTCGCCGGGGGAACCGCCGGCAAGTTTTCGGCGGTGATCGGCAGTTGGGCAGCCGGCCCAAGAGGAAGTCAGATGGTTACGTACCCAATTGCGGTATAGACCGCGGATCAGACGGATTTGACCGATCTACACAGATCCGTGCCAAATCTGTCTGATCCGTCTAATCCGTGGTCGATTGTTTCTGATGGAGGTGAAATGCCAACAACCCTTGTGAACCCGCTCGACGAAACCCCGCGCGTGTTTTCGAAGCCGGCAGCACGGCTCAGTAGCCTGAGCGGCAAAACGATCGGGCTGCTCGACATAAGCAAGCCCGGCGGCAGCGTCTTCCTCGATCACCTCGAGCGGTTGTTGAAGCAGCGTTACGGCGTCGCCGAGATCGTTCGAGCTATGAAGCCTACCTTCACCAAGCCGGCGCCTGACGCGGTGATCGCAAAATTCCTCGACGCGAAATGCGACGCGGTGATCGAGGCGCTCGCCGATTGAGGCTCGTGCACAACGTGCAGTTTGCACGATTCGACAAAGCTCGAGAGCCTTGGAATCCCGTCGGTGCCTGTGGCAACCACCGAGTTCGTGACCGCTGCTCGCGCGCAAGCCAGCGCGCTCGGCAGATCAGACCTTGATGCGGTCTACGTCGCGCACCCAATTCAGGATCAGACGAAGGAAGAGATCGAAGGAAAAGCGGAAGCTGTTCTCGAAGAGATTGCGAGACGGCTCATCAACGGATAGTGACGCCAAAAACATCGGAATGACCTCTGCTGGGCGAGATGGCCGACAGCGTAGATATGGTCGAGAAGTTCGCCGTCCAGCGCAACGATCAACGCAAGGTCGGCAACCTCTGGGCTATCAACTCGCTAGGTGCGCCGGCACTTCTCCTAAGTAAGCTCGCCTCAGGGGGCAGCATCGCAGACTAGCTTCTTGAACAACGAGACCGAAATGATCGTTGTGGAGAGACTATCCATTCGATGTCTGGCTGGGCGGTGACGAAGACAATCACAGCCTCGGGGTCTTTGTTTTTCAAGGCAGCCGAGACCAGCACGTTGGTATCGATAATGACCTTCATCGCCCAGCCCGGTAAGCCTCTATTTCAGCAGCGATTTCATCCTCGCTTATCGCCTTCGCTTGCGGCAGGGCCTGAGTCTCTTTGAGCAACGCCTGCAAACCGCGAACTCGCTCTTCCAATTCGCCGTTGTCTTGAGCAATCACGACGACCTCGACCACCTGACCTTGCTTGAATGGCAGATCGGTAAGGACGAGGCTCTTCGGGTCTTTGATCGTGACGTACTTCTTGTATGCGGTCATTATATCCTCCCGTTCTAGCTGCGACACGGCAGATTATACTACTTGCCTACCAAACTTCGATGCGTTGTTGTCGCCCTCGATCCAGAATCAGACAAAAGAAGGTCCAGGCTCATGCGAAGGCGGCACCCGATGAGATCGCCAGGAACTCTGTCACCAACGCAGAACCACAGGAAGGCGTGTGTATCGAGCAAGATTCTCGTCAGGAGTATTCTTCAAAGTCCTTTAGCGGCTCGTCAAAATCATCAGCCATTGTGATCAGGCCTTTGCCGCTACCGAACTGCGGGCGAGGCTTAGCGTTTTGAAGCGGCACGAGTCTGACGCGAGTCTGGTCGTCTTTTGTTATGACAATCTGCTCTCCCTTAACCGCAGCGTCTATGAGCTCGGGCAGATGATCCTTAACACGACTCGATGCGGTGTGAGTTTCAGAGGGCGCGAATCGACATCGTCGGGTTGCTCGAGGACAATATCGGGCGGTTCGGCGGAAACCGACACCTGGCAGAACAGTGTCGGAGCACAAAAGACTATCAAGCTGAGCGCAACCGCCGCGAGCCCAATAGATTTTGCTTTCGCCGCGATGGTTTTTTTCATCCCTCTGGAAACTGATTGGCAGCGTTGCGACTTCTGAAAGGCTGGCGGTTACTTTCTTATCAGGTTTTCGGGCACCTCGGGAACGGCGATGAAGGGAAGGTTTCGGTATATCTCGCCTACATCCAAGCCATACCCGACCACAAAATGATTCGGGATCGTGAAGCCGATGTATTTCGCATCGATCGCAATCTCGTGACGCTCCGGTTTGTCCAACAATGCCGCGATCGCCAGTGAGCTCACTTCGCGCGAGCGGAAGATGTTCGCCATGTAGTTCAAGGTCAATCCGGTGTCGATTATGTCTTCGACCACCAGCACGTCCTTGCCTAAGAGGCTCACGTCGAGGTCCTTCGTGATTCTCACCTCGCCCGACGATTTGGTCGACGCCCCGTAGCTGGATATGCCGATGAAATCGACGGACAGCGGCAAATCAATTGACCGCATTAAGTCTGACAGAAACACACATGCGCCCTTGAGCACGCCTACAAGATGAAGGTTCTTGCCTGTGTAGTCGCGGGTGATCTGCTGGCCCATCTCGCGCACACGCGCCTGCAGCGGCGCAACGTCGATCAGGACTTTCAGATTCGGGTCGTTCATGAAGGAGGCGCGTTCGGTAGCACTCATTTGTGGGCTCCTCGAAACCGGATTTGAATTCGTTGTGCGTGGAATATAGCAAAGGCAAAGAGCAAAGAGCAAAAGGTTCAGAGTTCAGGGTTCAGGGTTCGGAGTTCAGGGTTCAGAGTTCAGGCTCTAGCCTGGTTGTGCGTCGCAGGAGGAGGGTACTACCAGGCTAAAGCCTGAACTCTGAACCCGGAACTCTGAACCCGGAACTCTGAACCCAGAACTCTGAACCCTGAACTCCGAACCCTGAACTCCGAACCCTGAACTCCGAACCCTGAACCATTTGCGTTTGTGCTACACTGCGTCGGAAATCAATCTGTGAGGATGGCTCACCGATGAAACAAACTCTCATTTCGTTTCTCTTTCTCGCGATCACCGCGACCGGTCAGCTAAGCGCGGTTGCGCAGCAGATTCCCTTCTTGTCGGAACTGTTTTCGCGCTACGAAGAGTTCAATCGGCTGTACACCGAGAAACGCCGCGCCGGGGCGAGCCTCTCTGGCGTTGAACCGATTCGCAAGCGAGGCGAGGAAGCTTTTAAGCGCGGCAACATTCCCGGCATCCTCGAAGCGATAGCCGAAGCTCAAGCGCTTCTCGCCGGTAAGAAGTGGGACGAGCGTCAGAAGTTTATCGCTTCGCTCACGCTGGAAACCGATCGTCTGGTCGTCGAGCCGAATCAAACGCTGCAGGTGTCGCTCACTCGAATGTTCCCGGCGAGCATCGACAAAGCTCTTGCATCCGCGGCAACGGTAACGTTCGTCATCGTCTCCGGCGAAGCTGCTTCAAAGCCCGCCGAAGCACCGGCGGCGCCGGCTCTGTCACAGCGGCTGCTCATTGCCGAACGGCTGAGCATCGCGGAAACCAGCAGCAACTCGGCTCGCCGTCTGTTGCTGCCGGATGGCGTTTACCAGGTGGTCGCGCTAGTCGAAGCAGGAGGTCAGAAGATCGCCGAACTCAAGCGGCAGATTTACGCGATCAGCGACTTCAACGACAGCATCTCTCAGATGTCGAAAGCGATCTCGGGCATCAAGAGTTCATCTGACTCGAAGGTGAAAGCGATTGCGGCCCTGGTTGCCACGCCCGAGTTTCAGCTTCAGCGGCTTGCACAGTTGAACGGGACCAGAGGCGAGGTCGATATCAATCCGAATCAGGAAATCGATCGCATCGAGTCGGAACTTTCGGCGCTTGCGAAGGGACGGGACCCCTTTGCCTCGGAGCGCGGTGAAGTCGAGCGCGCCTATCAAGCTTCCGACAACAAGCTGGTGCCTTATCGCGTTTATGTTCCGAAGAGCTACGACGCCGCGAGTCCGAAGCCGCTGGTCGTGATGCTACACGGGGCCCTTGGCGACGAGCGCTATTACTTCAGCGGGCTCTTTGATCCGGCCGTCATGAAAAGCGAAGCTGAACGGCGCGGCTACATTCTGGCAGGCGTGAATGGAAGAAGCCGGTTTCCCGCGTACAGCGGTCCCAGCCAGGAAGACGTGTTTGAAGTCATCAACGCCGTGAGTCGCGATTACAAGATCGATCCTTCGCGAATATACCTGACCGGCCACTCGATGGGTGGATTTGGGGTCTGGCTTGTTGCGTCGAGCAAGCCTGACAAGTTCGCCGCGGTCGCCGCCGTCTCAGGCGGGCCGCCGGTGCAGGGCGATGCATTGACTGCGCTCTTGGAAAAGATGAAAAGCTTGCCGGCGATTATAGTTCATGGAGCGCAAGACGGGATAGCGCCCGCGCAGCTTTCGCGCACCATGGCGGCGGCCGCTGAGAAAGCGGGCCTGAAGGTTAGCTACGTGGAGGTTCCTGATGGCGACCACCTAAGCGTGGTGGCTTCGTCGTTCCCGGCCGTGATGGATTTCTTCGACAAGAATGTGAAGTCGCCCGCCTCGAAATGAAATGAGGTAATACTAGTGACTTGCAACAGCCTTTCGGTAGCGATCAAATGGGTACGAAATCGGTGCGAATCCGTCAAATCGGTGTGATCGGTGGTCTATGAGTTCGTGTAACAATCGCATTCCCATCGGTGTATAGACCACGGATGACACTGATTCGACCGATTTGCGCGGATACTGCACTAGTGAAGCGCATGTTACAGGCCATTAGAAACTCAACCAATACCCAATGTACGTCTCCTCTGAAATCATTGTCGAGCTGGAAAAGAAATATGGACAGCCGGAGGAGCTTTCCCTCGCGTACGAAATGAACGAACGCGAGTTCGAGATCGTGCGCGGCAGCCAAAAGCACGGCCGGGCTCACGATGTGACTCTGTTCATAATAAAGGATGGCCGCATTGCCGTCATAAAAAAGCCGATGTATCCGCCAGGCGCATACCGCGCTCCGTCGGGAGGAATTGAGCCGGGCGAGCGGTTTGAAGAAGGAGCGCTGCGCGAGGCACACGAGGAGACCGGTCTGGTAGTCTCACTCGAAAAGTACATCGTGAGAGCGCGGGTGAGGTTTTCTCACGATGGTGGGTTAATCGACTGGACCACTCACGTTCTTACGGCAAGTCAGATCGGAGGCGAGCTTCAGCCGATCGACACCCGCGAGATTGCCGAGGCGCGCTATGCGACGGTCGATGAGCTGAACGGCGGCATCAGAGACGCGTTGCTTGCAAGCGGCTCAACAGGTCTGAGATATCGATCAGAGTTGAACGACGTCGTGATGCGCAAATTGAGTGAAGAAGGCGTAGTGTCCTAGTTTCAACTCTCTGCGCGATCTCGGCGTCCTCTGCGCCTCGGCGGTGAGGTTTTGCCACCAGTATTCAGCGCGGCGACGCAGAGAACGCAGAGGTTGCGCAGAGAATAGTTCAAACTAGGACACCACCTGGCTCCTTGTCATCTTCAACATCAATCAAGCCTCTGATATAATCCAAGTGAATCGACCGCGATAACCTATTCAATCCTAAATCGGGTTCCGACTTGTGAAGGAGTTGCTATGTACCAACGAATCGAGCCGCCCGTAAACCACTTCGACAGCCGGTCGAAATCCGGCTATGCGCGAGTGATCATACTGCTCATCGCGATCTGCTGCCTATCTATCGGAATCGCCGTAGGCGCGATCGTGAGCGGAATCGGACGCGCCAAATCAGAAGACAACCGACTATCGATCAGTAGCGCGCCCATCGCCCCGGACGTTTTATCCGGCGCTTTCGCGCGAGCTGCGCGCGATGTCGAGCCGTGCGTCGCTCACATAAGGGTATGGGAGAGCGAAGCGTATGGGCGCGAGGGCACCGGCTCAGGCGTGATCGTGAACCCGGCGGGGTTCATTCTGACAAACGCGCACGTGGTGAGACGCGCGAACAAGATCAGGGTCAAACTCTGGGACGGGGTTGAGACCGATGCAAGAGTCATTGGAATCGACACCCAGACCGATCTGGCGGTGATCAAGATCGAAAGCAACAAGCCGCTGCCGGTAGCGCGAATGGGAGACTCCGATAAGCTCACGGTCGGCGACTGGGTGCTCGCCATCGGATCTCCGTTCGGGCTCGAGCAAACAGTGACCGCGGGAATAATCAGCGCGAAGGATCGGGTGACCGACAACGGTTCGAATCCATTCCAGCAGTTTCTGCAAACCGACGCAGCGATCAATCCGGGAAACTCCGGCGGGCCGCTCGTGAACCTTGCGGGCGAAGTGATAGGCATCAACACTCAGATTGCGACCAGCACCGGCGGCTACAACGGGATAGGGTTCGCTCTACCCTCGGCGACCGCAGTTGAGATCTACAATCAGCTCGTTGCCGAAGGCCGCGTGCGCCGAGGCTTCCTCGGGATCAATCCGCAAGAGATGTCGCCGCAGATCGCCCGCTTGAATAAGATCGCAGACGGCCAGGGCGTGCTCGTGCGGGAGCTCACCAGCGATACGAGCCCGGCTGCCCGGGCCGGCTTGCAAAGCGGGGATGTGATCACAGGCATCAATGGACAGAAGGTGAAGAATACGCGCGAGCTTATTCGGCGAATCGCCTCGCTTCCGGTTGGGAGCCTCGCCACCATTGAGTATATAAGGGTCGGCGAGCGGCGAACTGCCAATGTGAAGCTCGAAGAGAGGAAAGAGGAAGCGGAAGAGCGTCTGAACCGGCCGCTTCCATTCGATCCGCGCAATCCGCGCCGCGCACCCGAGAAGCAAGAAGATCAGCAAGACCGCAGCAAGTCCAGATCGGGGCTCGGAATCAACGCGAAAACGCTGACGCCTGAACTGGCAAGGCTTCAGGGGCTTGACGGCGCTCGCGGCGCATTCGTTGTCAGCGTAGAGCCTGGAAGCATCGCCGACGAGAACAATCTGACTGCCGATGATTTGATAGTTGAGACGAACAACAAGCCGGTCACGAACCAGGAAGATTTTCTCCGCATCACCCGCGAGCTCAAGAGTGGCGACGATGTCGTCATCAAGGTACTGCGCAAGGAGCGCGGTCCGCTGCGGCGTGTATGGATTGTCTCGTTCACAATGCCATGACATTGGTCATTTTCCATTTGTCATTTCCATTTTCCATGTGTGACTGTTTGCCATTCGCCGCAGCAGTCCCGTGAGCAATGACAAATGAGAAATGGAAAATGGAAAATGATAAATGGTTCCGATCTTCTGCTTGACCCTTTTGGACCGGCTACTGTAGACTTCGGTTTGGGTCTATGAACAAGGTGGGACGGGCAGTGTGAGCGGTTCTAAAACCGAACTTGCCCTACGGATCACGCAACGCACCCTCCGACGAGTTCAGTTCGCGGCTCGTCGTCAATAAACTGAGTAATTCGATATGTCAATGGGTAGGTCACTCCCCGAAGTCCTCACTCCGAGGCACGACTCCGTTCAAATGGTCACAAGGAGGAATCTGTGAGCTTCAAAATAGGCGAGAAGGTTGTCTATCCTAATCACGGTATAGGCGTAATCGAGAAGATTACCACTACCGACGTTGGAGGCATGCTGAACAGCTTTTACCTGCTCAGGCTGAAGGCGACCGAATCGACCGTCATGGTTCCGATCGCCAACGCGGTGGAAATAGGTCTAAGGTCGCCGATCAACAACAACCAGTGCGACAGGCTCCTCAAAGCCCTCTCGGCGGATTTCACGAACCCCCCAATCGATTGGAAAGACCGCTACAAGGAATTCCTTGAACGGATGAAGACGGGGGACATCTTTCACGTCGCAGAGGTCTTGAAGAATCTCACTTACCTGTCGATGAGCAAGCCGCTCTCATTTCGTGAGAAGAGGATGCTCGAGCGCGCACGGTACCTTGTCGTTAGCGAGATGTCTACCGTATGCCGCAAGTCGGAATGCGTAGTCGAGCCGCTGGTGGATGAGGCGCTCCGTCAATGCTGCACGAAGCATACGCGCACGGCGCCCTCGAGACCGCTATCGAGGTCATCGCGCGCCGCGATCGCGCACTGAAGTCACAGAGTAAGTCTCTTGGGTTGGGAGCGGGGCCCCGCTCCCACATTGAATCAAAGCTTAAAATCACCAGGCAACGACGAGTCAGGGTCGCGGCGGCGCCGGTGTGCGCCCCTGGGAGCGCAGGCATCCTGCCTGCCAGGCATTAAGCCACACCAGCACTGTTGAAGGGCCATAAGCCGTTCGCGAAAGAGGCAGGCAGGGATGCCTGCGCTCCCAGGGTCCGCTTGCTTTCTTCCCACCCCAAAGCCAATATAAACATTTCACGCACTGATCGGTTTCAATCAAAGGGAAATGAGTACAGCAACACGACATGGCGCCAGCACGCTCGCTCAGGCCATCACGCAGCCGCTCGACGCCGCGGGGAGCTGGCCGCTGGATCGCGCGTATGAATACTGCGAGCGGTTGACGCGTTCGCACTACGAGAATTTCCCGGTCGGCTCCGCGCTGATACCGAAGCGTTTGAGAAAGCACTTCTATTCGATCTACGCGTTCGCCAGAATAGCGGACGACTTCGCCGATGAGGGCTACGGTCACGACTACAGCGAGCGCGAGCGGCTTGATCTGCTCGATGAGTGGCGGCGAATGTTGGCGGAATCGCCGGCTGGCGGGGCGAGGCACCCAGTCTTCGTTGCTCTCGCACACACTGTCGAACAATTCGATTTGCCGGCCGCGCTGTTTGAAGACTTGCTTTCCGCTTTCGCCCAGGATGTAACGGTTCGCAGATACGAGAGCTTCGATCAGTTGCTCGATTATTGCCGGCGGTCTGCCAACCCGATCGGCAGGCTGATACTCTTGGTGTTCGGCTATCGAGATGAGCAGCATCATCGGTGGTCGGATGACATTTGCACGGCACTTCAACTCGCCAACCACTGGCAAGACGTCGCTATCGACCTTGAAAAGAATCGCATCTACCTGCCGGACGAAGACCTCTCGCGCTTCGATCTAACCGTGGATGATTTGATGCGTCGCGGTGCGAGCGACGGCTTCAAGCGATTGATGAAGTTTGAAGTCGAACGCGCGAGAGAGATGTTCGCGCGCGGCAAAACGCTGTGCACGTCGGTGAGTGGGAGACTGGGCCTCGAACTGCGGTCTGTCTGGCTTGGCGGTGTGCGCATACTCGAACGAATCGAACAGAACGGTTACGACGTTTTCTCTCACAGGCCGGTGATCACTTCGATGGACAAGGTAAGAATCCTTGCCGTGGCGGCGAGCAAGGGAGGCTTTCGGCGTTACTGATGGCTTCGACGGTCTCGTCAACTGTGTCTCGAGTGCTTGGAGCGCGGCGCAAGCTGGCGCGCGCGGCCGCTTCGAACTTCTACTACTCATTTCTCCTGCTGCCCCGCTCCGAGCGGCACGCGATCAACAATGTCTACGCGTTCTGCCGTTTGCTCGACGACGTAGTCGATGAAGACCAGACGGGACGCGATCCTTACGCCGAGCTCGAGTATTGGCGCGGCGAAGTGGAAGCCTGTTATCAGGGCAGCCCTGCCAGCGAATTCGGCGAGCAGTTGCTCGGCTCGATTGAAGAGTTCGATTTGCCCAAGCAACCGTTCCTCGACTTGATCGACGGAATGGAAATGGATTTGAAATGGCACAGCTACCAGACCTTTGCCGACCTTCGCGAATACTGCTATCGCGCGGCTTCGGCTGTCGGACTGATATGCATCGAGATATTCGGCTACGAGTCCGCGCGCACTCGGGAGTATGCCGTGAACCTGGGCCTCGCGCTGCAGCTCACCAACATCCTGCGCGACTTGAAGGAAGATATCGCGCGGGGGAGGATCTACATACCGGTCGAAGACCTCGAGCGATTCGGTTATTCCGAACGCGAGCTTCGCGCGAATCTCTACAACGCGCCGTTCATCGAGCTGATGAAATACGAGCACGCTCGCGCTCGGTCATACTTCGAAAAGGCCGCCGCTTCCCTTCCCGATCAAGATCGTCCTTCGATGTTCGCCGCCGACATCATGGGCTCGATCTACAGAGAGCTGCTCGACCAGATAGCCGCGGTGCAGTTTGATGTTTTTCGGAATCGCGTCACAGTCTCGAAATCCCGGCGGCTGCAAATCGCAATCAGCATCTGGCTGAAGAGCAAATTCCAGAGATAACGTGGCCAAGCGCGTGGTGATAATCGGAGGCGGATTCGCCGGGCTCACCGCGGGAGTCAGGCTCAGCGAGCGCGGCTTTGAGGTGCTGCTGCTCGAACGCCGCAATCATCTGGGCGGCCGCGCGTATTCGTTTATCGACGCGAAGACTGGCGATGTAGTCGATAACGGGCAGCACCTGTTCATGGGCTGCTATCATCACACCATCGCGTTTCTGGAAACGATTGGGCGGCGCAACCGTCTCAAGTTTCAAGAGCGGCCCCGAGTCGATTTTCTCGACCGTGAAGGCTTCACCAGTTTCGATTGCCCACCGCTTCCGGCTCCGCTGCACGTGCTCGCCGGCCTGCTGAAAATGAAAGGGCTTGGTCTTGGCGATAAGCTTCGGGCCTTCAAAGTAGGCCACGCGATCAAGAGCAACGGCAGCCTTTCTCCCGATGCGCTCACCGTCGATCAGTGGCTCGACGAGCTCGGGCAATCCGCGCGAATCAAACAGCGGTTTTGGTATCCAATGGTCGTCGCAACGTTGAATCAAAGCCCCCACATCGCCTCAGCCCGAATGCTAAAGGTAGTTTTGCAGGAAGCCTTCGGCGGCAGTTCGAAAAACTCAAGCATTGGGATCTCGCGAGTTGGGTTGAGTGACCTCTACACCGACGGCGCATTCGACTTCATCAAGTCAAGAGGCGGTGACGTTCAAACCGGCGCGCAAGTTCAAAGGCTCATCATCGAGCGAGGCGTAGTCGCCGCAGTCGAGTTGAAAGACGGCCAGCGGATTGAAGGAGATTACTTCATCAGCGCGGTTCCTCCCGAAGCGCTGTTCGCCATCTTGCCGGAGGAACTGCAAAACAAAGAGTTCGCTTCGCTGATGGCATTGGGATCGTCTCCGATAGTTTCGATCAATCTCTGGCTTGACAGACCAATCATCGATCACGAGTTCGTCGGGTTGTTGGGGACTCGCAGTCAGTGGATCTTCAACAAGGATCTGATTCTGTCGGCAGGCAAACAGTCGAATCAGGTGGCAGTGATCATCAGCGCCGCGCGCGACTTTGTGGATTGTACAAGGAACGATCTGGTCGATATGGCTATCAGCGAGCTGCACGACCTTCTACCGGCCAGCCGCGCAGGCTCGTTACTTCACAGCGTGATCGTAAAAGAACGCGAAGCGACGCTGTCACACACAGTGGAATCGGATAGCTTGAGACCCGGCCCTCGAACATCAATTTCGAACTTGATACTCGCCGGCGATTGGACCGATACAGGATTGCCCGCGACGATCGAGAGCGCGGTTATGAGCGGAGATGTGGCTGCCCAGACCGTGATCAATGGCTGATAAGTAACAAACAGGAACAGGCTCAAAATGCGTTGCGGGCGTGAAGTTCGGGGCCTGTCGTCACAGACAGCGCGTTGAGATATGCGGCGGGCGCCCACCAACACTCTTACATTAACCCGTTAGCTTTTGATGCAGGGTCCGCAATTCCGCAAATCCATCTGAGACGGGCTTGCTAATTGTGGGTTATTTCGTCGTATTTCTTCTAATTTACTTCCGATGAGTTTAATACCGGCAGTTCGGTTCAGCCATTCGTATAGCTTGCACGTAACCTCGCCCAGTAAGAACGGCTTCGAGTTAAAGCCCGCCCTCAATCCATGGCGCAATGATTCTAAGGACAGACCCGAACCAGTTAGAAAGGGAACAATGTCTATCAGCGTGGCATCTGCATTCTGTGGCTGAAAACTTTGTAAAGGGTGAGCCTTTAATGTAAAACGCTTTCTGCTTTTGAAGTGGTGTTGAAAAAAGGCCCACTGATAGTGATCTACGTATGCTGCTTCCGACTCGATCATGGGCTCATCCCTATAAATTGAATTCGCCTCCTGCCAGTAATCCTTTCGCTCGATCGAAAACACGAGATCGCAGAACAAGTGCGAGAAGTCTGGGAACGAGTCACCGCTCACCCAAAATTGATCTGCCCAATATTAGGAGTCATTTGGGTCATGTGACAGTATGTATGGAGAAACTTTGTATTCCAAACATAGGGATCTTGATTGCCCGTAGTTCCATCGTGATAGACAGTAATATCGCCAAATGTAGAACTACGACGGGTTGGGTGGTAAATCAGATAACCATTCATTGCGTGAAACTCCAGTGCCTTGGTTCTTTGCTTGGTACGTTAAGATTGAGCTCCTTCTTAACTTGTTTCCAGGGAATTGTCTTTCCTTCTGCGACTTCCTGTATTGACTGCCTCAAAGAAGCCATGAGTTCTTCATCGCCCATAATTTTCAGAGTCTCAATGACGGACTCATAGAGTTCCCAGGGCATGACAGCCAGGACGGGCTTGCCGCGCCGCGTTACGGCTACGGTAGCTAGTTTCTCAGCGAGTTGCTCCGGTAAGCTGGTCAACTCGTCGCGGGCTTTTGCAATCGGGATTTCTCGCATACTTCTAATCCTGTAAGGAGGTATCGTACCTTCGCTATACGCCTCAACGTACATTTCGAAGAAGCAGTAGTCAAGCCGAGCACCTGCCAACAGTTACTCGTTCAGCAAATGATTGATCTCGGTTTCGAGCACGTCTTTTTTTACGATGCCGACGTGCCGGATACGTATGCGGCCTTGCCTGTCGATCAACAGCGTCACCGGCAGCGATGAGTCGTCAACGTTAAACGCGCCGGCTGTGCTGCGATCCCCGATCACCTGCGTATAGTCCATCGGATGAGCTTTCAAGAACGGCTTCACCTTCGCCGCGCCTTCTTCGTCGAGCGAAATGGCCACGACTTCGACTCCGCGAGGCTGGTAGTCCTTTTTCAACTGATTGAACATCGGTATCTCGGAAAGACACGGCACACACCACGTCGCCCAGAAGTCTACGACCACGACTTTCCCACGAAGCGACTCGAGACTAAGCGCTCCGCCATTGAGCAAATTCAAACTGATTGCGGGCGCGGGTTCGGGAGCCGCACCCGAGGCTGCATCCGCGACTGGCGCCTTGGTGTCGGCGGTGTTCTTCGCCAGCGTCTGGACCACGCCGGCGCTCGGCGAAGACTCGACCTGCTTCATCCTTGCCACAAAAGCCGAGGCCTTCTCGAATCCTTCGAGGCGCAAGTCCCCAAGCTCGCGGCCCGTGCCATCCAAAAAGATCACCGTGGGCACGCCGCGAATTCCGAATCGTTGTCTGGCGCGGCCTGCCTCCGACTTTTCGTCGCTGCTGGTGAGGTCGAGCTTGAGCGTGACGAATCTCTCCGCTTCGTTCTTCACCGCCGCATCGGTAAAGGTGAGCTTGTCGAGTTCCTTGCACGGTATGCACCAGTCGGCAAAGGTGTCGATGATGATGCCCTTGCCGTCTCTCTTTGCGTCAGCCAGGGCCTGCTCGCTGTAGGGCTGCCAGGCGATTTCCTCCTCGATCGTTTTCGGCAAGGCCAACATCACCGCAACGACAGCCGCGCCTATTCCGACTACGCGCAATACCCACGCGAATTGTTTGGGCTTGGTCTTGCCCGCCTCCCACAAGATCAGGTACAGCGCCGACAGCGCGAAGAACGCTACAAACACGTACGTCGAATAGTCTCCAAGCAGCGGCATCAAGAAGTAGAGCGCCATTCCGATGAGCACCAGGCCGAACAGCTTGCGCACGGTGACCATCCACATGCCCGATCGCGGGAGCGCCTTGATCGCGCCCGAAAAGGTCCCCAACACCAGATATGGAAGTCCCAATCCAAGCGCCAGCACAAAGAACATGAAGAAGCCGTAGACCGGATCGCCCTTCTCGCCTACGAAGACCAGCAACGCCAGCACAAACGGCCCGATGCACGGAGCGGCAACGATTCCCATTGTCAGGCCCATAACCAGCGCCCCCAATATGCCGCTTGTCGATTGAGTGCTGCTGGTTGCGAATCGGTTCAACGACTCGGGCAGCTTGAATTCGTATACCCCAAACATCGACAGCGCCAGAGCGACCATGACGCCGGCTAGAACAATAAGAACGATCGGATTCTGCAGCGCGGCGCCGAACAAGCCCTTTGACAGCGAAGCAATCACGCCGAGCACCGAATAGGTGATCGCCATGCCGAGCACGTACATCAACGCCATCGAAAATGTTCGGCGCAGCCTGGGCTTGCCCTCTTGCGAGGCGCTCTGATTCACGAAGAAGCCAACCGTGATCGGAATGATCGGATAAACGCACGGAGTGGTGTTGAGTACCAGCCCCGATAAGAAAACAAACAGCAGCGTGAGGGCCAGCCCCTTGCTCGAAATCAATTCGGCAATCTTGTTCGGCGGTTGAGAGCTTCCCTGGTATTGGACCAGACCGCCGACCTGTTGAGGCTCTGCGTCGTCGGCAACAGGCGTAGCCGCAGCCCTGGCGAAAACATCTGCGTTCGCTTCCTTGATCGACTGTTTCGCCGTGACGACTTTGATCGGTATCTCGACGGTCAAGTCCGATGGCGCGAGGCATTGAGTGTCATTGCACGCTTGAACGGTAACCAACGCACGAATGTTGGCCGCGCCTTGCTGCATCGTTCCGTCAGCCTGCGCCTCGGCGGTTATGAACAACGTGCCTTCGTGAACAGCGAGTTCCGTTTCAGGAGCGAATTCAAACTTGCGATGCTTCGGGGCGGGATACTTTTCCTGTGCAACGCTGATGCCCGCGGAGGGTTCGAACTTGACGGTAGTGGGGATCAGAAAATCAAGCGAGGGTCGATGCGCGTTTATGTGGTAGCCGTCGCCCACTTCAACCGCGACCGCGACCTTGAACTTGTCGCCGGGCCGCACGCCGTCAACCGACGCGAATCCCTTTGCCTTGACCACGCGATCGCTGCCTTGAGCGAGTACGGTGAGCGGTAAAAGGCCCAGTACCAGTGCGGCTATTCCGGCATTGATGACTGATTTATAGCTTGTCATAAGGAGTTCGTGTCTTCATCCGCAGTGTACCGTAGACTGTCCAGTCTGCGGCGCCGAGTAATCTTGAAAAATAAATCCGCAGACTGGACAGTCTACGGTACCTCCCGATCACTTCCTCACGTCGCGAGCCATCTCCCCGGTCACTTCATTGAGCGACAACACCGTTCCCCCGTTCGCGCCAACAAACGTTTCGGCGTCCTCACGCTTCCCGAACGGCAGGAAGTCCGGTCCCATCGGTCCCTCGACCCTGCTCTTGTAAACAAACTTCGCCTCTCGAGCATCGACCGTTTGCTTTGACTGATAGTCCTTCACCGTGATCCGTTCAATGTTAGCGCGATCTTTGTGCGCGTCGCCGGCGTCGTAACTATTCGGAGATGTGTAGAGCGCAAGCATGTCTCCCGGCGATTCAAACATCAGCTTCTTTCCATCGTTGTAATAGATCTCAGCCGCCCAATTGTCAGACACATTGACCTTCATACGGCAGACGGGACAATACCCGGAAGTCGCGCCTGCCGGAACCGCGTCTCCGCGACCGGCCCCACAAGAAGTAAAAAGTAAAAAGGCAAAGGGCAAAAGTAAGAGCGCTCTTCCCTTTTTCCTTTTTACTTTTGCCTTTTTACTTGTCATACGATCCATCCCCCTCCAACCACCGCATCGCCGTCATAGAAGATCGTTGCCTGCCCCGGCGTGATCGCGGCCTGGGGCTCATCGAACTCGACTCGAACGCGCCCGGTTTCAGTCGGCGTTATCGTAGCCGCTGCGTCATTCGAGCGATAGCGTATGCGCACATTCGCCCGAAGGGGCCGATCAGGCGGCGCGATCGCAATCCAGTTGACACCCTTCGCACTCAACGACTTTCCATACAACTCGCTCCGCCGGCCAACCACCAATTGATTGCGCGGCACGTCGATCTTGACGACATAGAGCGGCTCATTGGACGCGATGCCGATGCCGCGTCGCTGGCCAATCGTGAAGCGGTGCAATCCGGCGTGCTCACCAATCACCTTGCCGTCCGCAGTCTTGATCTCGCCCGCGGGAACGCTCGGCTCACCCATCTCGTATCGCGCATAGTTCTCGACGAACCGCGCATAGTCGCCGTCAGGTACGAAGCATATCTCCTGGCTCTCGGGCTTCTCGGCGGTCTCGAGCCCGATGCTTCGCGCGATCTCGCGCACCTCGGACTTGGTGATATCGCCGAGCGGGAATACCGCGCGCGCAAGCTGCTTTTGCGTCATCTCAAAAAGAAAGTACGACTGATCCTTCGAGAGATCGCGCCCCTTCTTGAGAACGAAGCGCCCGTTCTGTTCATTGTATTCCACGCGGGCATAGTGGCCGGTCGCGACGCGTTCGGCGCCCACCTCTCGCGCTACGGTAACGAGCCGCGCAAACTTCAGCTTGGTGTTGCACGACACGCACGGGATCGGAGTGCGGCCCGCGAGATAGTCTTCAACAAACGGTCGGACAACCGCGCGCTCAAACTCCTCTTCAAGGTTGAGCACGTAGAAAGGGATTCCCAGATCCTGGGCCACGCATCGCGCATCGTAGACGTCCTCGAGCGAACAGCACCGCGAGGGCTGAGGCTCCTCATCGGGAGCAAGCCTCCGCCGCTGATTCCACAACTGCATCGTGAAGCCGACGACGTCGTGGCCCTGCCGCTTCAGCATCGCGGCCGCGACCGAACTGTCAACGCCGCCGCTCATTGCTGCTGCTATCGTCATTGCTTGCCTGATCTTTGCTCGCGCGCTTACGCGATGCTATCATTCCGGTTCGTTATACGCTCAGTTAATAGTGCATGCCGGGCTCAAAGCTAAGAATTATACACAACGCCGAAGCATCGCGGAAAGGAACGACCGATAATCGCGAGACTCAACCACAAAGGCACGAAGACACTAAGGCACCTGGGAGCGCAGGCATCCGTGCCTGCCTCGTTTCACTATGGCTATCTTCTTTTCAAAACGCCTCTCGCACAAGAACAAGCAGGCAGGGATGCCTGCGCTCCCAGGTCGTCTTAGTGTCTTTGTGCCTTTGTGTTTGATCCCCAACCTGATATGACTGCAGATCAAGCCACGGTAGAACAAGCAATAGAGAAACACGTCATCAGCCGGGAACCATACTACCTGCCGGCCGGCGAAGAGGTCGGGCTGTTCGAAGCGGCATACCGCGCGAAGCTTCCGGTCATGCTCAAGGGTCCAACCGGCTGCGGCAAGACTCGGTTCATCGAATACATGGCCTGGCGCTTGAATCGGCCATTGATCACGGTCGCCTGCCACGAAGACTTGTCAGCAACTGACCTCGTGGGCCGCTTCCTGTTGGAAGGCGACGAGACCGTGTGGCATGATGGACCGCTCACCACCGCAGTCAAGTACGGTGCGATTTGCTACCTTGACGAAGTTGTCGAAGCACGCAAGGACACGATAGTTCTCATCCACCCTCTAACGGACGACCGCAGGATCTTGCCGGTCGAAAAACGCGGCACAATACTGCAAGCGCCCGAGGAGTTCATGCTGGTTGTGTCATACAACCCGGGTTATCAAAGCGTGCTCAAGGATCTGAAGCAATCAACCCGGCAGCGTTTCGTCGGGCTCGAGTTCGATTATCCGCCCGCTCACCTCGAAGCCGATGTTTTGATGCACGAGGGCAAAGTCGATGCGCAGACCGCGCGCGATCTGGTGTTGATCGGCGAGAAGGTGCGCAATCTGAAAGGCCACGGGCTCGAGGAAGGCGTATCTACAAGATTGCTGGTCTACGCCGCGCAGCTAGTCAGCAGCGGCATTCATCCCCACCTGGCGTGTGAGGTTGCGATAAGCAGCCCGATAACGGACGACGTCGAGCTCCAACGCAGCATCCGCGAGATAGTGACTACCGTGATTTGACTCGCGATCGGCTGGTGACTTCCCCGCGCTCGCCTGACTCACAGGCAGATCGTCGCCTTTCGCCTGCCGTGGCCCAACCCGAAGTGCGACCGTAGTTGACAGTGATGATAGAATTCCGACCGGCTGCGGGCGCAAGAAACTTCCCTTACACTGAATCGAACAAGGATGCCCCGAATCAACTGAGGAGGAGGTCGGTCTATGTTGCAGACAAGAGCCAGCCGCTGGACGTTTGGTTTGTTCGGATGTTTCGCGCTTGCGATTGCGTGTGCCGCCACCGCTAACGCGCAGAACAATCCTCAACCTAGAGTTGTCGGTTTTCCGGTTACGGTCGCCGGTGGTGCGCCTAGATTGGACCCGACAGCCACGGCGGGCCTCGGGGATAGAGTCAGCGTCCGGGTTGAAGCGTGGCCGTCCTGTTCGGAACCGCAGGCTTCGATGCCGGCTCCTCAGAGCGCCGCCAACACGAGTCAACCGGCTTCGCCTCCCAACAACAATTCGGCAAGTCAGACCGGCGATCAAAACAGTGTGCCGTACGGCGAGGAGCCGAGCTGGATTCCGGGACTCACCCACGCTCAAGTGCTCAAACTCGTCCCTTACTTGAATGCCAGGCCTCTAACCGGCTTATATCCGGAAACCGTCGATCCCGGAAGCCACACCCTCACCTTTCACCTTAGGCGGACTCCAGCTTCGAAGGAAGCGTGGACTGATTTGCTGAGCAATCCTGGTTTCGAGCCGCGCGTGATGACATTCAGCGTCGGTCTTGAAGACAAGCAGCAGTTCCCAACTTGCGTAGCCAAATTCAACCTCGTCGTCATTCCGGTAAAATGGTTCGTAGTCGCAATGGCTCTCTTCCTGGTCGTGCTGTACATCTTCTTTCGACTCGCCGCAGGCACAGCTTTGCTTCGCGATCCAGGCATCAGCCAGGGCTACATGCCCGGCTTCTCTGTTTTGTGGCGGCGCGGATCCGCGGACACCAGGCTCGGCCCTTTCAGCCTCGCCCGCACTCAGATGGCATTCTGGTTCTTCATGGTCATCGGCGCTTTCGTTCTCATCTGGATGATTACCGGGAACACCGACACGATAACGGAGGGCGTTCTTGTGCTTATCGGCATCAGCGCAGGCACGGCGCTTGGAGCGACGGCAATAGATTCGGGCAAGCGCAATACAACAACGACCCGGCCGCGGCCCGGCGACGAATCGAAGGGCTTGCTCAACGACCTCCTCGGCGACGGGACGGGCATCACCTTTCACCGTTTTCAGATCGTAGTCTGGACCATCGTACTCGGCCTGGTCTTCGCCAGAAGCGTTATGAGCCATCTGGCAATGCCGGAGTTTGGCACGAGCCTTCTTACTCTGATGGGGATAAGCTCAGGGACATATCTGGGCATGAAGCTACCGGAACAGCAGGCCCCCGAGTCCCCTCCCGTCGGCGGGCAGACACAAAGCGGTGCCGGCGGAGCGGCCGGCAGCCCAGATCAAAAAGACCAGCAAGGTCAGCAGAACGGAGACGAAGCGGATAAGGCCGGGCAAAAGCCTGAGTCGGCTGAGCAGGCGGCTCAGGGCTGATAGACACTCCGTTGTAGTTTGCTATCGATAGGAGACCGCGACGCAGTCAGCGCAACCGGCGTGGCGCGCGCGCGAAAGCCAGGCCCCCCCCGACAACAAGGACCTTTCTAAGACGGTGTATGATGTGTGCGTGCGATGTGATACTCAAGCTCGTGGTCGGGAAGGGTGGCTTGCCCCCGCGTGGTCAATGCTGAGGAATACACCGCTGTGAGTCTAGAAGAGGCTTAGGAGGCAGCGGGGGCAAGCCACCCTTCCCGACCGCGAGCCTGAGCGAATGGCTATCTTGTAATTGCCGGTCAAAGTGTGCAACTTTGTAGCTGTGTCCTGCGGCCCCTTTTCCGCGTGCAAGCTAGTGGCGCGCCGCCGGCTGAGCAGGGGCGCAGTCGAGTTGTCGCAGTTGAGTAGTAATGATAAAAGGTCAGAAGGCATGGATCAGGATTCGCGGAGCGCCGGATGACCCTGAGTCGTTCGATCTCGCCGTCTGGAACGGAATTGTGTGGGAAGTTCCCCGCGTCAATTCATTGGGCGACACTATTCATATCCAAATCCCTGACTACATTGTTGTTGAGACAATGCCTGCCTCGAGTAAGCCTGAAGACCTCTATCGCAAAGTAAAGAGCGAGCGCGAAAGGTGAGGTAGAATCTACCCGCCCATCCGTAGAATTGAAGATCCAGCAATGCCACTCGATCCAGAAGCCTCCGTCGTCTGTCGCGGCACAAGCGGCGTTGCCACCGTCCACGAAAAAGCCGACCCGGACCTGGCTACGAAACGCAACTCGAGATCCTCAAAAACTGACCCGCGCGCCTAACTGAAAAGCCCGCGGGCCGCCGGAGCCAAAGACCTGGCTAAATCGCGCGCCGGGCTGACCGAACTCCGCGCTATTGCCGATGTTGCCACTGTAGCCGACCAGGTTGGCAGTGTTCAGAAAATTGAATACCTCGCCCAACACCATGAGGCTCACACGCTCTCTGCCGAGCGGGAACGTGCGGCTTATGCGCAGGTCCTGCGTGAAGAAGCTGTCGTTGAAAGTATAATCAGCGGGCAGCGTCACACGCGGAGCGGGCTGTCCGCCGAGGGTTTGTTTGCCGGCAAACTCCTGGTTATAGCTATCGACCAACTGCGCCAGGTCATCACGGTCCCTCCCCCGATTGAACTGATTCACTCTCGTCCCCGGCAGCAGATCGTTTACGCTGCCGTCGCCGTTGAAATCTACTCCGCTCACAAAGGCCGAGAACGGCGGCCGGCTGTAGGCGGATAAATTGAAGGAGACTTGAAACCGCCAGGGCAGGTCGACGAAGCCGGAGAGATTCAGGACGTGGCGCAGATCGGTCGCCAGCGGACCGTAGTTCTCGAACCAGTCGTCGTTGTTGAATCCAGTGCCAGGTTCCTGGTTACCGGGTCCGTTGCTTCCCTTGAAGCTGCCCAGCGCGTAGGAGACCAGAAACTGTGTCCGGCGCGAGAAGCGCTTTTCAACTCTCACGAGCAGCCCCTTGTACTGGGCGATGCCTGTGGTGTTGTCAAACGTGATCTGCCCCGCGGAACAGATTGCGGCCAGATCGTTCCGCTGGGTGGGGGTGCACGACGGAATCACCGGGGTTCGCACACCGTTGATTCGGCGGTTGAAGTGGTTGTAGTCGATTCCTCCGAGGAACGTGTGAAGGAATCGCCGCCAGGCAAAGTCGGCCGACAGAACCAGATCGCGGGCTATCTCCCGCTGCACGCCTACGTTGAGGTGCAAAGCGTACGGGGCTTCATAAAGCGGATCGTACAAATTTGAACCCGCCTTGTCGAGATCGAGGTTGCGGAAAGTGAAATCACGGTTGTCCGGGTTGCGTTGTTGCAGCAACTTCGCGCGAATGCCTGGCAGGATGTTTTGCAGATCAGCGCCGGTAAAAGCGGTGGGGCTTTGGAAATCCAGCGCCCGGCCATCAAGGAAGATGCCGGTGCCTGAAATATTTGTCCTTCGGCCCGTACCTGCCGGCGACAGTGCCAGACGCTCTCGTTCTAAATTGAGTCCGTTGAAGCTGACAGGGTCGAAGTAACGGCCCGCGCCCCCACGAATCACCGTCTTGCCATCACGTGTCGCCGCCCACGCAAATCCTACAGTAGGCGAGAAGTTATCTTTCTGCGCAACAGGAGGACCAAGACCGTCCGGGCCAAGGATCGCCGTCAAGAGTTTGGGCTTCGAGAGATCTGTATTGAGACTGTTCGGTTCGTAAGACCAGGCCAGACCATAGTTCACAGTCAGGCGCGAGTCGATGCGCCACGTGTCGGCCGCATAGAGGCGGTAAAGATCCAGATGGCGGCGCTTGCGAAAGTCACGCTGGGGAGTCAAGCCCGGTCCAATGCCGGTCAAGAGACTACGGAGAGAAAGCCGGAGAATGTCATCTAGCGTCGAGAATGATGACGGCAGAGGAATCTGCGCCGAGGGCGCCGCCGTCGTATTGAACCGCCGCACCTCCTCCGGCGAATATAGCTGAATCGTTGCGGGCTCATTAGTGATCAATTGGGTTGAAGTGGCAGCGTGCTCCCAATCAAAGCCGAAGCGGAGACTGTGATTACCGCGCTGCCACGCCAGGCTCTCGGTCAACTGATAGCGGCGTCCGACGAAAGAAAACCCTCGCGCCTGGCCGAACGATACCTCCGCATCCGCAATGTTGATGCGCGGGACTCCCACACCCAAACAACCGGGACAGTCCTCGGCGGTTGCGGGCGTTTCTCCAGTGCTGACGAAAAAGTAAGAGAAGCGCAGATCATTGACGAGGCCAGGTGACAAGACGCTCGTGATTCCACCAATACTCTGATCCACCCAGTTCTTGACGCGCGACCAGGCCGAAGGCAGCGTATTGCTGTTGCCCTCGTTGGGACCAAAAAGACTGTTGCCGTCGTGAGTGTAACGGATGAAGGCGTTGTGGTCCTGGTTCAGACGAACATCGAAGCGCACGTTGAATTGATTGCCGAGAAAAGGACTGGGAAAGACTCCCCCGAGCGGCGCAAACTCGGAAGTGCGCGGCTGGACCGAGAAGACGCCCCTCTGGTCGTTGCGCTCGTAGCTAGTGAAGAAGAAGGCGTGGTCGCGGGCGATCGGGCCGCCGAGATGATAGCCGAACTGGCTCCGTTGGAAGAAAGGGTCAGGGTTGTTCGGGTCACGCTGTAGACCTGGGTCGGCGGCCAGGGTATGGTCTCGATAAAAGTAGAATCCGCTGCCGTGAAACTCGTTGCCGCCGGAGCGCGTCACAATATTGATCGCGCCGTTGGTCGTCAGGCTGGTCGAAAGATCGAAGTTGACAGTCGAGAGTTGAAACTCCTGCACGACCTCCTGGGAGATTTGCAGGATAGCGCTGAGGTTGCCAATGGTGACGATGTTTGCGCCGTCTACGGTGACGCGGGTGTTTCCGATGCGCGGGGCTACAAAAACACCTGTGCCGAGCACCGGCACAAAGACGCGGTTGTTCGTGGACGGGGTCGCGTTGGTCACGCCCGGTTCCAGCTTTGCAAGGTCCAGAAAGTTTCTCCCGTTGAGTGGCAGGTTCTCAATTTGATTGCGGCTGACCAGGCCGCCAACCTGATGGCCGTCATAATGGATTAGCGGAGTGACACTGCTGACCGTTATGTTTTCGGTTATCCCGATCTGGACCTGAAGATTGACGGTGGTAGTCGTCCCGGCCTCGACGGTGGCCGTGCGTTCCAGGACGCTAAACCCCATTGCTTCTGCCGTCACCTGATAATCACCTGGGGGCAGCGCCACCGCGCTGTAATCGCCTTCCGCAGAGGTGGTGAGGTTCCTGCTCAGCCCGGTTGCGCGATTGGTGATGGTGATGCGCGCTCCGGCCACGACTGCGCCGGTCGCGTCGGTCACAACTCCGGTGATTGTTCCGGTCGGCGCTTGCGCGTGGGCCACACCGACTGTCCCCAACGCCACCAGTAGAAGCATTGATTGAATCTTGCTCATCGTCTTACTTCATATAGACGTAATAGCGGAACGTAATTCCGCAGAGTTATTCAAAGTTCAGACCTAGAGTTCAGAGTTCGACCTTTAGGTTGCTGGTGCCGCTGGCAAGCTAAAGCTTGAACTCTGAACTTTGAACCTCACGGCGTTAGGTTCATCTTCCGCAGCAATTCAGCGTATCGCCGGTCTGAGCGCAGGCTATCGAACATCGGTCGGCTCTTGAGGCGATATATCAGCGGTGTGCGCTGCTCATAACCTTTTTCCAGCGATTCGAATGCTCTATCCTT
This sequence comes from Acidobacteriota bacterium, assembly GCA_038040445.1. Lineage (NCBI taxonomy): Bacteria > Pseudomonadati > Acidobacteriota > Blastocatellia > Candidatus Onstottus > Candidatus Onstottus frigus. The sequence continues at coordinate 375,513 of JBBPIG010000002.1, forward strand.
ATCGCCGAGACCCGTGTAGATGATCGCAAAGTTATAAGGCGAGATGTAGCGTTGCTTTTCCAGCCTCTTCTGCTCGTTGAGTATTTTCAAGGCCTCATCGCGCCTGCCCGCCACCGCATAAGCGTATGCCAGCATCGGGTGTCTATCCCATCGTTCCGGTGCGTTATCGAGGGTCACGGCCGTTTGTATCTCCGCGACGCCCTCCTCATACATCTCCTTTGCTAGATAAGTCTCACCAAGGAGAGCGTGCGGTTGAGGTCTATCCGGGTTCTTATCCAGCACCTCCCGGTACAGCTCAATTGCCTTGTCATACTGGCGCGCAACCAAATACGCATTAGCAAGGCCTCCGGCTTGACTCGTTGGGTCAAGTTCCACAGCCCGTTTCGCATAGGGAAGGGCGTCATCCGGTCGCCCAACGCTCGACAGATAATTGGAAAACGCGATGTTAGCTAGTGGGGAGTTCGGGTCAAGCTCCAGAGCTTGTTTGAGTTCTTTCTCTGATCCCGCCCAGTCGAAATTACTGTACTTAGCCACCCCCAGGAAGACATGACCTTCGGCAAGTGTGTCATCAAGCTCCAGCGCTTTTAGCGCCGCCCCCTCGAGTTTTGGCAAGTACTCATTCGTGGTCCAGAAGCCACGATTTACCATAAAGTAATAGGTATAAGCTAACCCGGTATAAGCCAGTGCATAGTTCGGGTCTTTTTCGATGGCTTGCTTGTAGTAATCAATGCTTTTCTCAAATGCCTCTTTTGTTTGCTTACGGAAGTAATGTTTGCCCAAAATGTAAAGCTCATAAGCCTCGGTGTTCTCGGTGTACGGTTTAGCCAGTTGGTTTTTCTGTTCGCCGGAGAGCCGCAGCCGCAACCCATCTAAAATCTGCCGCGCGATCTCACCTTGAACGACGAGGATACCCGACAGCTTGCGGCTGTATTGCTCGCCCCACAGTCGGCGGTTGTCTCTCACATCCACCAGCTCGGTGCTGATTGCCAGGCCATCCCCTTGCTGTGTCAGTCTGCCCATCAACACAGCCTTGACATTCAACTCGCGCCCGACTGCCTGCGGGTCTACCTGCTGCCCCCTGTAACGCAAGACCCTGTTGAGCGAGATGACTTTCAGGTTAGGCAACCGTGAGAGGCTGTTGATGATGCTGTCGCTGATGCCGTCCGAGAGGTATTCGGTGTTGGGGTCGGCGCTCACGTTGACGAAAGGCAAGACCGCTACCGAATCTATCGCCTCGCCGCTTCTGGCCGGGTAGAAGAAATATGCGACGGCCGCGACGGCAACGACAACGGCTGCTGCCGCGAGTACCGCGCCGCGCTTATGGCGCTTGATCTCACTGACCAGATACTCGGCGCTCGATGTCGTACGTGCCGTCGCACCATCACCAGTCGTTGCGGCAGACTCCGAGACAGTCTCGACCGCCGCCTGACTGCCGCTTGTTGTCGTTATCTTTCCACCGTTTCCATCCGGCTGAAGAGAGCGACTCAGCCGCGCCTCGACCTCCAGCTCTTGCTTCAGGCTCTTTAGATCAACCGACAGTTCACTGACCGTCTGGTATCGCTCCTCCCTGTCCTTGCATAGCGCCTTCGCTACAATCCGCTCCAATTCGGCAGGGACGTTCTGCGCGAACCGCGCCAGCGGCAACGGCTCGTTCTGTAAGATCGCCGCTATCACATCACTCGGCGTCGCCCCCTCGGAGGGGCAGCGCCCGGCCACCATCTCATATATCACCACTCCCAGGCTGAAGTTGTCGCTGCGCGCGTCTACCTTCAGTCCGCGCGCCTGCTCCGGCGACATATAACTCACCGTCCCAAGCACCAGCCCTGGCGTCGTGTCCACATCCACAACAGTCGTTGACTCAGAACCCGAGCGACTCTGCCTCTCTGTAAGCTTCGCCAGCCCGAAGTCCAGGACTTTGACCAGCCCGTCGCGCCGGACCATGACATTCTCAGGTTTTATGTCGCGGTGAACGATCCCCGCCTCGTGCGCGGCTTCAAGGGCGCTCGCGATCTGCGCCGCCACATCGAGCGCCTCACCTACCTCAAGCTGAGCGCCGGACAGGCGCTCTCGCAGCGTCTGGCCGTCAATGTATTCGGTGGCGATGAAGTGGCGCCCGTCTACCTGGCCGACCTCGAAGATCGTCACGATGTTCGGGTGGTTAAGGCTTGAGGCGGAGCGCGCCTCCAGCTCGAACCGGCGCACACGATCAGGTTCTTCGGTGAATTCTTTTGGCAGAAGTTTGAGCGCGACCTTGCGTCCCAGATGGGTATCTTCGGCCAGGTAGACTTCCCCCATCCCGCCTGCCCCAATCAATGACAGCACGCGGTAGTGGCTGAGGCTCTGGCCCATCAGCGATAGATTTTGCCTTCCGGCGACGAGCCCTGCCGCGACCTCAAGGGCGGGCGCAGCGAAGTAATTGCCGACTTTATCGTGGGCACGGAGCAGCGATTCGGCTTCGCGGCGCAACTCTTCATCTGAGCCACACGCTCCATCGAGGAAGGCAGCCCGCGCTTCAGGCTCGATCTCTAGAGCCGCGTGGTAGAGATGACCGGCTTTCTGGTAACGCTCGGGAGTCATCCTCTTCCCCCTTCACTCAGCTCTCTATAAAGCCAGGCTTCGGCCAGGCTCCAGTCGCGCATCCCGTTCGCCCTTTACCTCACTTCAACGCAACGCGCCTGACCAATTCATCGAATCGCGGGTCATCGCGGAGGGCATCAAGACTCGGGTCGATTCGTAAATACGGCATGCCCCATTCGCGTCGTTGATACGATCTTTCCAGGTATTCAAATGCTTTATCCTTGTCCCCTGTATGGACGGTCAAACACGCTTCCAGGAAGTAAGAGCGTATTTTGCCTTCATCAAATCTTTTGACTCGTTCACGCCCGACACCGTGCCATCCCGATGTTTGATATGCTTTCTTATAACCTTGAACGGTTTCTTCGTCTGTTTTCAGTACAGCCTGCCATTTCATAAACCATTCAAAGGCTTCGGCTTCGTTGCCTTGCACGTTCAATGCGGGAACAAGCCAGGCGTAAGTTGCAACAAAATTCGGATCGATTTCTGACACTCGTTTGAATTGGGTGATCGCTTCTGGATAGCTCCGGGCATAATACAAGCTGACACCATAATTTCGCTGGATAAATAGCGACGTCGGCTCAAGGTCTATCGCGGTCTTAATTTCGGCAATGGCTTCGTCAAAACGTCCGCGACCATACAGGTAACGCGCATACATGTCATGCGCCCGACCCGAGTTGGCGTCCAATTCGATGGCGCGTTTGCATTCCCGTTCGGCTCCGTCAAGATCCCATTCGTAGAAAAATTTGTTCTCACACAAGGCGCTATGCGCGTCAGCCAGATTTTCGTCCAATGCTAATGCGTTATTTATCGCTTCAATCGATTTTTTATATTCTTCATGTGTGTTACCTCCGAAATTGCCAAGAGCGCGGTGTACATGCGCCTTTCCCGCCCAAACCCGGGCATAATTAGGGTCAAACTGAATGGCTTGCTCCAAGAGCCCAACCGCCTTTTGCGCGTCCGCCACGGTTCTTTTGTCGTATAGATACATCCCCTGCAGATAGAGCCGGTACGCGTCTTCATTGGTCGTCCCGCGCTTGGCCGTCGGATTGCCTGAAGTAGTTGAGAATCGCGCCAGCAATTTGTTTCCAACCTCGCCCGCAATCGCGTCCTGCATCGCAAAAACATCACCCGCGTCTTTCTCGATCAAATAAGTTTGTTCAATCTGCTCGCTCGCCACATTCAAAAGCTGTGCGGTGACGCGGATTTTCCCGTTTGCCAATTGATAACTCGACGCGAGAACGTAATCTACCCGCTGCTCCCGCCCGGCGGTAAGCGAGTCCTGGTTGATGTCGGCATATTTGCGTGTAGCGCTCAAGGGGCGGACGATAATACCCTTCATAGAGTTGATTCTGTGAATCAGGGAATCGGCGATACCGATTTCGTAAATCTCAACCCGGTTCGCTGTATTGATTGGTTTGAGCGGCAAGACGGCAATTGATTTCGTACCGTCCGCGCTCGAAGCTGTCTTTCCCCTATAGAAAAAATAATAGCCAATTGCAATTACGCCGACGAGCAATGCGGCTAGCGCAAATGCGGAAACCGGTTTATGGCGTCTGACAGTCACTGAAAAACCGTGCTGTGTTTCCGCGGTTTGTTTGTTCGCATCTCCCGTCGTCGCTTGCAAAACCGCGGTTGCCTTTTGTCTATCAGACGAAAGCGACCTTTCTAATTTGTTTTCCAGGGTGAGATTTTCTTTCAAGTCCTTCAAATCCGTGAGAACGTCCTTCATCGTTTCATAACGTTCGTCCCTATTTTTGCGGAGCGTTTTGGCAACGATACGCTTCAACTCGTCCGGCACATTTGAAGCAGAACCTGAAAGCGGCTGCGGCTCGGTATTGATCAAATTAGCGAAAGTTTCCGACAGCGAATCGCCCTCAAACGGTATTCGTCCCGCCAGCATTTCATAAATCACCACGCCGAAACTGAAAATGTCTGTCCGCTCGTCAACCCGTTCGCCTTTCGCCTGTTCGGGCGACATGTAATTAACCGTTCCCAGAATCACGCCTTTCGCCGTCTGATTCCTAGTGGTTGCGTCCAGTCCCATAAGAGCCTTGTTTTCTTGCTCGACAAGTTTTGCCAAACCGAAATCCAGAACTTTGACCAACCCGTCTGGCCGCACTATGACATTCTCCGGCTTTATGTCTCTATGCACGATCCCCGCCTCGTGCGCCGCTTTAAGCGCGCTCGCGATCTGCGCCGCCACATCGAGCGCCTCACGTACCTCAAGGTGACCACCGGACAGGTGCTCTCGCAGCGTCTGGCCGTCAATGTATTCGGTGGCGATGAAGTGGCGCCCGTCTACCTGGCCAACCTCGAAGATCGTCACGATGTTCGGGTGGTTAAGGCTTGAGGCGGCGCGCGCCTCCAACTCGAACCGGCGCACCTGATCAGGATCTTCGGTGAATTCTTTTGGCAGAAGCTTGAGCGCGACCTTGCGCCCCAGGCTGGTATCTTCGGCCAGGTAGACTTCCCCCATCCCGCCTGCCCCGATCAATGACAGCACGCGGTAATGGCTGAGGCTCTGGCCCGCAAGCGATAGGTTTTGCCGCCCGGCGACGAGCCCTGCCGCTATCGCAAGGGCGGGCGCGACGAAGTAATTTCCGACTCTATCGTGGGCACGGAGCAGCGATTCGGCTTCGCGGCGCAACTCCTCGTCCTCGCCGCACTCCCCATCGAGAAAGGCCGCCCGCGCTTCAGGCTCGATCTCTAGAGCCGCGTGGTAGAGATGACCGGCTTTGCGGTGACGCTCAGGAGTCATCTCTTCTCCCTTCGCTCAGCTCCCTATAAAGCCAGGCTTCTGCCAGGCTCCAGTCGCGGCGGACCGTGCCGACAGAGACTTTGAGAGCTTCGGCTGTCTCTTCCAGACTCAGCCCTGCGAAGAAGCGCAGCTCCACAACGCGAGCCTGTCGCGGGTCAAGCTTCTCCAACGCTGTCAACGCATCGTCGAGGGCCACAAGATCGGCGCTTCGCTCGGTTTCAATGTCGGCGGCCTTCGAAATAGAGACCTTCAGCCCGCCGCCCCCGCGTTTTTCGCGAGCCTGGGCGCGGGCGAAATCTACAAGGATGTGCCGCATGATTTGGGCCGCCAGCCCGAAGAAATGAGCGCGGTTCTGCCACTCGACATTTTTCCAATCGATCAGCCGCAGATAGGCTTCATTGACCAGCGCCGTCGTCTGCAGAATGTGGCCGGGGCGCTCGGCAACCATGTAGCGGCGGGCTATGCGGTGCAATTCTGTGTGGACCAGAGGCATGAGTTGATCCAGTGCCACCCGATCACCGTTGTTCCAGGCGACGAGCAGTTGAGTGATCTCGTGGGTTGAGGGAGTGTCCGTGGAACCCTCCGGTGTTGCGCGATGCGAGCAGGAGCCCAGATGCTAACGCCATAAGCTACCACACTCGCGCAATTGGCGCACCAATAATGCGATGAAGTCTTCCGGAGCAAAACAATACCCATTGAAAGCTTCGCAGATTCAGCCATCGCATCCTCTTGAGAAACCGAGTAAAGCGCGCGAAGCATTTGGCCAGTTGCGCCAGCGGTGAGTTCAGCTCGGAACAATATCTCGGAGTGCGTTAGCACTTTTTCGAGCAGGCGACGCCTTCATAGATGAGGGTGCCAAAAGCCCAGCAGAAACCAAGAACGACCCCCAGAATCCGCAGACCGCGTTGATCGGCAAGAAGGCGGGAAAGAAGATCACGGCCGGCGACACGCTGCAGGTTCGGAATACCAACGGAACTATTTCGCAGGAGTTCGTTTTCACCGTCTCATCACAGCAATGACACAAACGGATCCTTCGAACGGAGTGAAACAAATCCATGTCTAGAAAAGGAGATCAACAAAATCATGCCCAGGAAAACCATCAAGCCAACGCTCGCCCTCCGAGCAGCGAGAATATTCAAAAGGTCAATCGGTAATGGCATAGGACAAGCGATGAATGCACGACTGCTAGCATGCGCCAGCGTCGCGGTGGCGCTGGCCTTCACGTCGCTCGTCTCAGCGCAGCACTTCGGCGACTGGGGCGCGCCGGTGAACGCAGAATCGATCCCCGGCACCAGTTCGGAGCTAAATACGACGTCCAACGAGGGCTACCCGATCCTGTCGCCGGACGGTCTCAGTCTCTACATAGTTTCAGATCGGCCCGGCTTCACCGGCGTAACTGCCAACCTGGACATCTGGGTCGCCCACCGCGCCAGCAAGAACGACCCGTTGGGAGCCCCGGAGAATCTCGGCCTGCCTGTGAACAGCAGCGCTAACGACTGGTCCCCCACGCCGGTGCCGGGCCACGGGCTCTTCTTTGTCAGCGCGCGGAGCGGCGGCTGCGGATCGGACGACATCTACTTCACGCGCTTTAAACACGGTGCCTGGGAGGAGCCGCAAAACGTCGGGTGCCAGATCAACAGTACAGACAGCGAGTCGGGCCCGTCGTACTTCGAGGACGAGAGCGGACACGCCATCCTTTACTTCTCAAGCAACCGGGCCGGCGGTTTCGAACCCGGCGGCATCGACCCCGACATCTACTTCAGCGTCGATTTCGGCCCGGCGCAGCTCGCTCCCGGACTCAATACCGCATTCAACGATGTTCGACCGAACGTTCGCAAAGACGGACTCGAAATCGTCTTTGACTCGAACCGGGACGGCTTCACCGGCGTAACCCGCAACCTGGACATCTGGACGTCGAGCCGCGAGACCACCGCCGATGACTGGTCGACGCCAACCAATCTGGGCCCCCTGATCAACAGCGCGGCAACCGATGCGCGGGCGACGCTGTCGCGCGACGGCTTGACCATGTACTTCGGCTCAGGCCGCGCCGGCGGCGATGGGATGTCCGACATCTACATGACAACTCGCGAGAAACTTAAGGGTAATGGGCACTAAGACGAAGAGGGCGCGCCCTGGATGTGCGGAATAATGACGCAATAGAGATTCTTGGAAAGGATATTACTTCGATGGAAACTCTGAAATCTCATCCACAAATTGAGCGACTGCTTTGTTGGAAGAATCGAGCAAGCCTGGTGAAGCATACGGCTGGTGTGATACTGGCAGTGATCTGCTTGACCAGCGGGCTTGCTTTGCCGGGTTATTGCTGGAATCAGCAGTCTTCTTCCCAATCCGAAATTGTGCCAGCGGCGAATTCGGCTGGGAACAACACTGGCAACCTCAACGCAGCACGCCACAGTCACACGGCGACGCTGCTGCCCAATGGCAAGGTCCTAGTCGCGGGGGGCAGCGGCTTTGATAACCGCATCCTTAACAGTGCGGAGCTATACGACCCGGCCACTGGGACGTGGAGCTATACCGGCAGCCTCAACATACCTCGAATCGTCAACACTGCGACCCCGTTGCCTGACGGCAAGGTTCTGGTCGCAGGAGGATTTGATAACCTCGCTCTCAACAGCGCCGAGATATACGACCCGGCCAATGGGACGTGGAGCAGCACTGCCAACCTTAACACGGTCCGTTTTTGGCATACAGCGACACTGCTTCAAAACGGCAAGGTTTTAGTTGTGGGAGGCTCCGACTTGAATCTCCCTCTCAAGAGTGCGGAGATATACGACCCGGCCACCGGGACGTGGAGCGTCACCGGCAGCATCATAGCAGCCCGCTATGCGCACACGGCGACGCTACTAGAAAACGGCACGGTTCTCATCGTGGGAGGATCGGACGATGGTAACCTCGACTCCACCTTAGCGAGCGCGGAATTATACGACCCGGCCACCGGGACGTGGAGCGTCACCGCAAACCTCAATGCCGCCCCTATTTTTCACACGGCCACGTTGCTGCCCAACGGAAAGGTCTTAGTCGCAGGGGGATACAATTCGCCTCCGAGATCTCTAAACGGCGCGGAGCTGTATGATCCAGCCGCCGGGACGTGGAGCGATACCCGCACTCTCAATGCGGCCCGCAATAGTCATAGCGCGACGCTGCTGCCTGGCGGCACGGTCCTGATCGCGGGAGGAGATGATTGGAATCGCGGTTCCTTACTAAACAGCGCGGAGCGATATCACTCGGCCATCGGGATATGGGACACCACCACTAACCTCAGCACGCCTCGCTCTCATCACACAGCGACGCTACTGTCCAACGGCAAAGTGTTGGTCGCAGGGGGCCAAAGCGGCAGCACCCTCAACAGCGCGGAGCCCCTCAACAGCGCTGAGCTCTATGATCCGACGGCCCCAATCGCGATCCCAACGATCGTCAGCGCTTCGGTCGAGGGCAAGAGGCTCTTTGTCGTTGGCGAGAACTTTGACCCCGGCGCGGTGATACTGCGTAACGGAGTAGAGCAGACGACCAAGAACGATCCCCAGAATCCGCAGACCGCATTGATCGGGAAGAAGGCGGGCAAGAAGCTCAAACCCGGCGAAAAGCTACAGGTGCTAAACCCTAACGGCACCCTGTCGCAGGAGTTCACTTTCACAGGCTCGTAGGGCAGTGACAACGAAGCGAGCCGGTGCAAGAGATGAGGATCATCTCGACTTTATGACGAAGGAGAAACTTATGAAATCTGACTCACGAATTGAACAAATGCATCACTTGAGGAATCGAATCAGCCGCGCGAAGCACACAGCTAGTCTGCTCCTGGCGCTGGTCGGCGTGCTGGCCGCGACCGGTCAGACAGTCGTGTCGACGACTCAAACGTCAATGGGTGCCAGCATCCCTGGCGACCTGAACAAGCGCCGTTCTGCCCACACAGCAACTCTCCTGACCACCGGTAAGGTCGTCATAGTCGGAGGAGACATTGGTTCCGATGGCACGGAATTCCCGGATCCAGAGCTCTTCGATCCGGAGACCGGAACGTGGAGCGTTACCGGCAACCTCCAAGCGCCGCGTTTTGTTGGTCACACGGCGACCCTCCTGACTGATGGCAAAGTGCTCGTCGCCGCGGGCGCTGGGTGGTTTGATAACATTCCTCTTAACAGCGCGTGGCTGTATGATCCCGCCACAGGCAAGTGGAGTGCTACCGGCAATCTGATCACGACGCGCAGACTTCACACGGCGACGCTGCTTCCAGACGGCAAGGTGCTGGTAGCAGGAGGATTCACCGGCTTAACTGGCACAGTCTTTCTCAGCAGCGCCGAGCTGTATGACCCATCGACTGGATCATGGAGTGAGACAGGCAAACTCAACACACATCGCTACGGACACACGGCGACGCTGCTCCAAAACGGCAAGGTTCTGGTAGCCGGGGGAGACTCTCCCTTTGATACTGGCGTGCTCGACAGCGTCGAACTGTACGACCCAACGAATGGAACATGGAGTGAGACAGGCAAACTCAACCAACATCGCTACGGACCCACGGCGACGCTGCTCCAAACCGGCAAGATCCTGGTTGCGGGGGGCGTAGACAATGCTACCTTAAGCGATGAATACCCCCTGATCAGCAGCGCGGAGCTATACGACCCAGACACCGAGACGTGGAAAACGACAGGGAGCCTCAACACGCGTCGAGCGGGAGATCCGGCGACTCTCCTGCACAGTGGCAAAGTCCTGGTTGCAGGAAGGTACACCGCCGAGTTGTACGACCCGGAGACCGGGACCTGGAGCCTCACTGCTAGACTCAACGCGCCTCGCTCCTCTCACACGGTTACTCTTCTGCCTGACGGCAGGGTCCTGACCGCCGGAGGGGCTAGTTCGACTGGTTTCCCCGGCTTACTCAACAGCTCCGAACTGTACGACCCAGACACTGAAACCTGGACGGGCCGCGGAGTCCCAGTAATTACCGGCACTTTGGTAACCGGCAAGAAGCTCGTCCTGTTTGGCGAGAACTTTGGCCCCGATGCCGTGATGTTGCGCAACGGTTTCGAGCTGCAAACTAAGAAGTCGGAAAATACAAGACAACTGGTCGCAAAGAAGCTGGCAAAGAGGATCAAACCGGGTGACAAGCTCCAAGTGTTGAATCCCAACGGCGCACTCTCGCAGGAATTCATTTTCACAGGTTCATAGATCAATCATAGCTATGACGCAATAGAGATTCTTAGAAAGGAGATTACTTCCATGAAAACCCTGAAATCACATCCACAAATTGAGCGGCCGACTGCCAGATTCAGTCAGAAAAGGAGATCCAAAATGCAACGACGAAGCTTTCCCACCGTCTCGATTCTGCTGGGCACGGGCGCCAACACTGCTCTACCGGGCGATCCCTTTCGCCTCGGCTTCATCCGTCTTTCGCGTGTTCTGTGGCTCAGCCTGCTGCTCGTGGTTATGTTGGGCGGACTGCTTGAACCAGAGGCGGCGGCCCAAACCGTTTCGTTCGGGGCAAAGACCGACTTCGGCACGGGCGACAGTCCACGCTCAGTCGCGGTGGGCGATTTCAATGGCGATGGCACGCTCGATCTGGCGGTGGCGAACGCTAATAGCGCGACCGTCTCGATTCTGCTGGGCACGGGCACGGGCAGCTTTGGGGTGAAGACCGACTTCGGCACGGGCAACAATCCACTCTCAGTCGCGGTGGGCGATTTCAATGGCAATGGCAAACTCGATCTGGCGGTGACGAACATTAATAGCAACACCGTCTCGATTCTGCTGGGCACGGGCACGGGCAGCTTTGGGGCGAAGACCGACTTCGGCACGGGCTTCGGTCCATTCTCAGTCGCGGTGGGCGATTTCAATGGCGATGGCGCGCTCGATCTGGCGGTGGCGAACTACTATAGCGACACCGTCTCGATTCTGCTGGGCACGGGCACGGGCAGCTTTGGGGCGAAG